>DATMUT010000585.1:0-8667 GCA_035563755.1 Novosphingobium sp. | reverse complement strand
CCGCCTGCCGCTGGTGGTGGCGCAGCCCGCGCCCGGCGCCGGCCCGACAGAACAGAAGGTTGCCTGACATGACCGATACCCGCCCCAAACTGCTGGTGATCGAGGATGATCCGGGGCTGCAGGCGCAGTTGAAATGGGCTTACGAGGACGTTGAGGTCATCATCGCGGGTGATCGCGCCTCGGCGCTGGCCGCGCTGCGGGCCGAGGCGCCGGCGGTGGTCACGCTCGACCTGGGCCTGCCGCCCGACCCCGATGGCACCAGCGAGGGCTTTGCCGTGCTCGAGGAGATCATGGCGATCAAGCCCGACACCAAGGTGATCGTGGCATCAGGCCACGGCGCGCGCGAAAGCGCATTGCAGGCCATCGACCGGGGCGCCTACGATTTCTACCAGAAGCCCATCGATTTTGACGAGATGGCGCTGATCGTGCGCCGCGCCTTTCGCCTGCACGCCATCGAGGCGGAGAACCGCAAGCTGGCCGCGCGGGCGGGCGATGATGCCCGCGTGCTGGGGCGCATGATTACCGCCGCGCCCGAAATGCTGCGGGTGGCGCGCACGATCGAGCGTGTGGCCGGCACCAATGTCTCGGTCATGCTGCTAGGCGCCAGCGGCACCGGCAAGGAACTGCTGGCGCGTGGTCTGCACGAGGCCAGCGACCGGCGCGAGGGGGCATTTGTTGCGATCAATTGCGCCGCCATTCCTGAAAACCTGCTGGAATCCGAGCTGTTCGGCCACGAGAAGGGCGCGTTTACGGGGGCCATCAGGACCACTGAGGGTAAGATCGAGCAGGCCCATGGCGGCACGCTGTTTCTCGACGAGGTGGGCGATATTCCGCTGCCTTTGCAGGTCAAGCTGTTGCGTTTTCTGCAAGAGCGGGTGATCGAGCGGATTGGTGGGCGCAAACCGATTGCGGTCGACACGCGAATCGTGTGCGCCACCCATCAGGACCTGCAGGCGATGACAGCCGACGGCCGGTTCCGCGAGGATCTGTGGTATCGTCTGGCCGAGATTGTGGTGAAAGTGCCAACGCTGGCCGAAAGGCCGGGCGATGCGGCGCTTTTGGCCAAGGCATTCCTGTCGCGCTATGCCCGAGAGATGAACCCGCAGGTCAAAGGTTTCGACGCCGGAGCGCTGGCCGCGATTGCCGCGTGGAGCTGGCCGGGCAACGTGCGCGAGCTGGAAAACCGGGTGAAGCGGGCGGTCATCATGACTGACGGCAAGTTGGTTAGTTCGGCCGATCTTGATCTGGACGATGGGGCTGGCGAGGGCGCTGTCGTGCTTAACCTCAAGGCCGCGCGCGAGGATGCCGATCGCAAGGTGATCCGCCATGCGCTGGCCCGCAGCGACGGCAATATCTCGAGCACGGCGCGCATGTTGGGCATTAGCCGGCCAACGCTGTACGATCTGCTCAAACAGTATGATCTGCAGGGGTAAGGCGCGGTTCGCAGAAAAGCGCCACAGCGCGCTTGTTACACAAAAAAGGGCGGCCCGAAAGCCGCCCTCTCCCCTCCCTTGTTCTTCGATAAACGGTGTGACACGAATCCGTGAAGCCGACAATCGGCATTCACACGTCAATTGCAAAGAACGCAGGGACCGTTGCGAATAAACCACAGTGGAACATAACAGTGTAGCGCTATAACCGATCTATCTGACTGTCGGACATGTTGGGGCGCGTTTCAGGCCGGCTTCCTGGGCTGATAGGTTTGCTCGGGTCCGGGGAACTGGCGCTCGCGCACTTCGGCGGCATAGCTGGCTGCCGCTTCCGAAATGAGCCCCGCCATATCGGCATAGCGTTTCACAAAACGCGGCACCCGGTCGAACAGGCCCAGCATGTCCTCGGCCACCAGCACCTGACCGTCGCATTGCGCCGAGCCGCCAATGCCGATGACGGGGCACGAAACCGCCTGGGTCATGGCAACGGCAATCGGCTCGATCACCCCCTCGACCACGATCGCAAAGGCCCCGGCCGCATCGAGCGCGCGGGCATCGGCGATGATCTTGTCCGCCTCGGCCTGATCGCGCCCGCGCGCGCCATAGCCGCCCAGCACATTCACCGCCTGCGGTGTCAGCCCCACATGGCCCACCACCGGAATGCCCCGCTGCGTCAGGAAGGCCACCGTTTCGGCCATCGCCTCGCCGCCTTCCAGCTTGACGCCGGCGCAGCCCGTTTCCTTGAGCAGCCGCGCCGCGCTTTCAAAAGCCTGCTGGGGCGATGCCTCATACGTGCCAAACGGCATGTCGACGATAACCACCGAATGCCAGCTGCCCCGCACCACAGCCGCGCCGTGATTGACCATCATGTCGAGCGTGACCGGCACCGAGGAGGGCAGGCCATAGATCACCTGACCCAGCGAATCGCCCACCAGCAGCACGTCGCAATGCGCGTCGAGCAACTGCGCCTGCCGGGCGGTATAGGCAGTGAGCATGACGATAGGCTGGGCGGTATGGCCATCGGCCTTGCGCTGGCGCAGGGCCGGCACGGTCAGGCGCTTCATGGGGGCGGGGGTGGGCGTGGCGCGGCTGGTGGCCGTGTCGATCTGGAAGGTGGTAGACATGCGCGCGCTTCTAGCCCCTGGCGCACGGTCAGGAAAGCGCGTCGGCAAAAATGGCTGCCAGACGAGGCAGCCTGTCGAAAGCGGGGCATTACGCGATAATGCGCCGTATTACGCTCTTGCGTGCGCGGCGCGGGGCGCTAGCGTCGGTCGGCATACCTTGCCGCATTTTCGGGGAAATGCATGTTCTCTCGTGTCAAGCCGCTGGATGCCATTCTCGCCACGGCTGAAAGAAAGTCGCTGCACCGCTCGCTTGGTGCTTTCCAACTGACGATGCTGGGCGTGGGGGCGGTGATTGGCACCGGTATCTTCGTCCTGACCGCGGAAGCTGCGCAAAAGGCGGGGCCGGGCATGATGCTCAGCTTTGTGATTGCGGGGCTGGTGTGCGCGGTTGCGGCGCTGTGCTATGCCGAAATGGCCAGCATGGTGCCGGTGTCGGGTTCGGCCTACACCTATTCCTATGCGGTCATGGGCGAGCTTTCGGCCTGGATCGTGGGCTGGGCGCTGGTGCTTGAATATGCCATTGCGGCCGGTGCCGTGTCGGTTGGCTGGTCAGGCTATTTTGTCGGCATGCTGGGGCACCTGCACGACTATGCCTCGTTCCTGCCCGATATCGTGGTGCCGCCCATGCTGGCCAACGGGCCGAGCGCTGGCGGCATTATCAACCTGCCGGCCATGGCTATCGCACTGGTTACCACTGGCCTGCTGGTGCTGGGCACCAAGGAAAGCGCCACGGTAAATGCGGTGCTGGTGGCGATCAAGATTGCCGCGCTGGGCACTTTCGTGGTGTTGGCGCTGCCGGTGATGAAGGGGCACCAGTTCGCGCCTTTTGCGCCGCTGGGCATGTCGGGCATCTCGGCGGCTGCGGCCTCGATCTTCTTTGCCTACGTGGGCTTTGACGCGGTTTCGACCGCGGCGGAGGAAACCAAGAACCCCCAGCGCAACATGCCTATCGGGCTGATCGGCAGCCTGTGCATCTGCACGCTGTTCTATCTGTTGGTGGCGGCCGGCGTGATTGGCAGCGTGGGCGCGCAGCCGCTGCTCGATGCGGCCGGCCATGGCCTCGAGCCGGGCTCGCGCGCGCTGACCGCGGCTTGCGGCGCGATCGACAATCAGGCGGTGGTCTGCTCGAAAGAGGCGCTGGCCTGGACGCTGCGCCAGATCGGCTGGAAATATGTGGGCAATCTGGTGGGGCTGGCGGCCATTATGGCGCTGCCTTCGGTCATCCTGATGATGATCTATGGCCAAACCCGCATCGCTTTCGTGATGAGCCGCGATGGGCTGCTGCCCGAAATGCTCAGCCGGGTGCATCCGCGTTTCCGCACGCCGCATGTGGTCACGATCATTACCGGCCTGTTCGTGGCGGTGTTCTCGGCCTTTTTCCCGGTTGGCCTGCTGGCCGATGTGTCGAATTCGGGCACGTTGTTCGCCTTTGCCATGGTGGCCATTGCGGTGCTGGTGCTGCGCCGTACCGACCCGAACCGCTATCGCCCGTTCCGCACGCCGGGGGTCAAGGTCGTGGCGCCGCTGGCGGTGCTGGGCTGTATCTATCTGTTTTTCAGCCTGTCGTTCTACACGCTGGCGCTGTTCTTTGGCTGGGCACTGTTCGGCCTGGTGATCTATTTTGTCTACAGCCGCAGCCGCAGCCATGTCGGGCGCGGGCATGTGGAAACGCACGAAACCGACCCCGACCTGCCGGCCGCGCCCATCGCGCAGGACTGAGCCGGAGGAGGCAAGCAAAAGGGGCGGTGCCAGATGTGCTGGCGCCGCCCCTTTGTCGTTTCAATGCGAAATGCGCTGGCTGTCAGACCGCTTCCAGCGCGTATCCGGCCGAACGCACCGTGCGCACCGGATCGGGCGCGCCCTCGATCTCGATGCCCTTGCGCAGGCGGCGGATATGCACGTCCACGGTGCGCAGTTCGATGTCGCTATCGGTGCCCCAGACGGCATCGAGCAACTGGCCGCGGCTGAACACGCGCCCCGGATGCTCCATGAAGAATTTGAGCAGGCGGAATTCCGTCGGGCCCAGCGCCACCTGCTGGCCACGGCGCTGCACGCGGTGCGCGGTGGCATCCAGCATCAGGTCGCCCACCGAGAGCGATTCGCCCGCCAGCGCCGGGCGGATACGCCGCATGATCGCCGCCACCCGCGCGATCAACTCACGCGGAGAGAACGGCTTGGTCAGGTAATCATCAGCGCCCGTTTCGAGGCCGCGGATCATGTCATCCTCGGCCCCGCGTGCGGTCAGCATGACGATGGGCACATGCGCCGTCGCCTTGTCGCGGCGCAGGCGGCGGCACACCTCGATGCCGCTGGTGCCCTCGATCATCCAGTCGAGGACCACCAGATCGGGCATTTCCTCGGCCGCAAGCAGCAGTGCCTCGTCGCCGTCCGCTGTCGCGCTGACGGCATAACCCTCGGCGCGAAAGCGGAATTCGAGCAATTCGGCCAGCGCCGGATCATCCTCGACCAGTAGCAGGCGGGGCGGGTTCATCTTGTGTGTTCTTTCCGGCTCAGTTCTCGGGCCGCTCGACGCGGTCGCCCATATATTCGGCGGTCGCGGCGAAGTAGACCTGCTCGGCGATGTTGGTGGTGTGGTCGCCGATGCGCTCGAGGTTGCGCGCCACGAACAGCAGATGCGCGGCCGACGTGATGGTCGAGGGGTTCTCGACCATGAACGAGACCATGTTGCGGAAGATGCTGTCGTAGAAAGCGTCGACCTTGGCGTCGCGCTCCATCACGTCCTGCGCGGCCTGCGGATTGCGGGCGGCATAGGCGTCGAGCACATCGTGCACCATCTCGCCCGCGATTTCGGCCATCGCCGGGATCAGGGTCAGCGGCTCGAAAGCAACGCGGCCCTCGATGCGGGTTACGCGCTTGGCGATGTTCTTGGCATAGTCACCGATGCGCTCGAGAATGCCGGCGATCTTGAGGCCGGCGATCACGTCGCGCAGGTCGTCGGCCATGGGGGCGCGCAGGGCGATGGTGCGCACGACCAGACGGTCGACCTCGGCCTCGATGGCGTCGATGCGCTTGTCACGGGTAATGACCTGAGCGGCCAGTTCGGCCGAGCCCTTGACGAGAGCTTCCATCGATTCGCTGATGGCCAGCTCGGCAAGGCCGCCCATTTCGGCGATCAGCCCGCGCAGGTGCGTGATATCTTCGTCGAACGCCTTGACCGTGTGTTCAGCAACCATACCCAATTCCTCATTCCTGCCCGGCAAGGGGCCTGTCACGCCGCGGCGTTGCGCCGCACCATGCCATTAAAACCCTTGCGTTGCACGACCATGGCAATGCGCACAACCGGGCGCGGGCGTTCGTGCCCGCAGCCGGGCACGCAATGGGCCGCACCTGTCGCAATGGCCTTTGCCGGGCTTGGATGACAGGAATGTGACACAAGTCGGGCGGGCGGCGTAACAATTTGCCCCTCGCAGCGGAATTGCGCGAAATCAGGCCTTTGTGGCGCCCACCAAAGGCAGGCGCACCGACACCTGCGTGCCCTCGCCAAGCTGGCTTGAAATGTCGAGCCGGCCGCGATGGCGCTCGACGATGTGCTTGACGATGGCCAGCCCCAGGCCGGTGCCGCCCGCCTGCCGGCTGCGGCCCGGATCGGTGCGATAGAAACGGCGCGTCAGGTGGGGCAGGTGATCAGGCGCGATGCCCGGCCCATGATCGCTCACCCGCATCTCGACCATGCCGCGCGGGGCGGGGGCCACTATAACTTCCACCGGCGTGTCGGGGTCGCCATATTTGAGCGCATTGTCGATGAGGTTGCGCAGCAATTGCTCGACCTGCCGCGGATCGCCGCTGATGCCCATGCCCGACTGCGGCGGGGTGAGCACCACGCGGCTGTGCTTCTGCCCCGGCCCGGGGGCGAACTCGCCGGCCACGCGGGTGGCCAGCTGGCCCATGTCGATGCGCTCGGTGGGCAGGTCGTGCTTTTCAGCCTCGAGCTGCGAAAGCGACATGAGGTCCGATACCAGCGACTGCATGCGCCGCGCCTCGCGCAGCACCGTGCCAAGAAAGCGCTTGGTGGTGGCCGGGTCCATGGCGGCGGGCGCCTCGCTCAGCGTCTCGACATAGCCGATGATCGAGGAGAGCGGCGTGCGCAGCTCGTGGCTGGCGTTGGCCACGAAATCGGTGTGCGCGCTGGCAATGTCGGCTTCGGACGTGCGGTCGCGCAGTTCGATGGTCCAGTAGCGCGCATCGATCCGCTGGCGCGTCAACTGCCACAGGCTGCCCGCGCCGGTCAGGCCGCGAATGGTCACGCTGTGCCCATCCTGCATCTCGAGCAGGCTGATGGCGTCGGGGTGGCGCAGCGCGATGCGCGCATCCTGCCCCACGATATGCGAGCCAAAGGCGGTGCGCGCCGCCAGATTGGCCGCCATGATCCGCTGTCGGTCCATCACCACCAGCGGCACGCTCAGCGATTCGATGGTCGAGGTGATGGCCCCGCGGGTAATGACATCGCCATCGGCCCGTGGACGGCGAATGATTGTTTCGCGGTTGGGCTGCGGGCGCAGCCACTCGATCCACAGCGACAGCAGCCAGAAAAAGCCGGTGACGAGCAGGATCAGGGTTGGCAACTGCGTCTGCCCCAGCATCAGCAGTGTGATCGCGGCCAGCAGCATTCCGGGCCAGGGGATCTTGAATTCGGCAAACATGCGCTTTGCGTCTGGCCTTTTCGGACTGGCTGGCTGCGGGAAACGATTGATCGTGTTCATGCCGTGGGGCTGTGACAGGGCAGTGTCAATGCGCGAGATGTCCGCTCGCCGGGCAGGATGTGGGTGCCTCAATCGTAAAGCTGCAGCAGCCTTTGCAGGTTTGGCGATACCGGCCCCACCCGCCGGCGCAGCAGAAAGGGCACGCTCAGCGGTTCCTCTATGGCAGCATATCCTATGTCCGAGCGGGCGAGCCGGGCCACCGATTCGGGGATGATGCAGGCCCCCGCACCCGAGGCGACCATGACCAGCGCAGTCTGCAACTCGCGCACCTCGACAACGCCGGGCAGCGCCAGTTGCCGCTCATGGAAAAACGACAGCACGATGTCGGCATAGCTGGGCCGCGGCAGGGCCGGGTAGACGATATGCGGCAATGTGGCGATCTGCGCCAGCGGCACCGGCACCTGTGCAGTCAGCAACGGATGGCCCACCGGCAGCGCGGCAATCACCGGCTCCTCGCGCAGCACCATGTGCGTGACCTGCGGGTCGTCCATCACGATGCGATCAAGCCCCACATCGATGCGCCCCTCCTTCAGCGCCTCGACCTGCTCGTGCCCGTCCATCTCGACCAAGGCGACATCAACGTCGCCGGCCTCCTGGCGGAAGCGGGCGATGATCTCGGGCAGCCGGGCATAAAGCGTCGAGGGCACCAGCCCGATGACGAAGCGCGGCCGCTCATCGGCCACGAAGCGGTGCATGGTGGCCTGCAACTGGTCCATGTCGCGCACCACGCGCAGCGCTTCCTGCTGCAGCAGCCGGCCGGCCGGGGTCAGCGTTATCGGGCGCGTCTCGCGGTGGAACAGCCGGGTCGAGAGGGCCTCCTCCAACTCCTGTATGCGTTTGCTGAGCGGGGCCTGCGCCATGTTGAGCCGCCGCGCCCCCTGCGAGAAGCTGCGTTCGGCCGCCACGGCCAGGAAATAGCGCAATTGCCGGATGTCGATCGCCATAACCCCCTATAGGGCGCCCGCCCGCCTAAGGCGACAGGTTGCGCGACAGGCCCACCAGAGCCAGCAGCAGGCTGCGTTTGGCTGGTGATGCGGGCAGGCGGTTGGCGCTGGCCAGCGCCCTTTCGATCATGCGGCACAGGGTCTGGTCCACCTCGAGCACGCCGGTCTTGCGCGCCGACAGGAACTGTTTGCGCAGCCTTGCGCTCAGCACGGCGCTGCGGCGCGCCTGCCTCAGCCCGGCGTCCTGCCCGACGCGCTGCAGGTCGTCGAGCGCCATGCCGATGCGGATATCGCGCAAACGGTCGCAGGTCAGCGCGTCGCCGTTGCCCAGCGTTGCCACATGCGGCCCCAGCAGCACCATGCGGTCGAGCATACGGCTGATCCACGCGGTGGTTTGCGGGGTGGTGCGCGGCTGGGTCTTGGTGGCCAGCTCCTGCCAGCCTGCGCG
>DATMUT010000584.1:0-4642 GCA_035563755.1 Novosphingobium sp. | reverse complement strand
ATGGCTGGCGTTCGCTGTTCTTTGCGGTGGGCGCGCTGGGCGTTGCCTTTGCGCTGCTGTTCCACCGCCTGTACCGCGAACCGGCCGAAAGCGATGCCAATGCCGCCGAGATCGCGCTGATCGCGGCCGGCGGTGGCTTTTCGACCGGCGCGCCCAGCCTTGGCTTTTCATGGGCGCGCGTGGGGCGGCTCATCCGTACACGCCAGATCGCCGGCGCCTCGATCGGCCAGTTCTGCTCGAATTCCACGCTGGTCTTCTTCCTCACCTGGTTCCCCTCCTATCTGGCCGACGAGCGGGGCATGACCTTCATCAAGTCGGGCTTTGCCGTGTCGCTGCCCTCTGTGGCGGCGGCGGCGGGCGTGCTGCTGGGGGGCGTGTTTTCCGACTGGCTGATCCGCAAGACCGGATCGCCCACCATCGGGCGCAAGGTGCCCATCATTGCCGGGCTGCTGCTGTGCGCCTCGATGGTTTCGGCCAATTACATGAGCAGCAATGGCGCGGTGATCGCGGTGATGTCGGTGGCCTTTTTCGGGCAGGGCCTGGCCGGGCTTGGCTGGACGCTGCTGTCGGATGTGGCCCCGCGCGAGATGATGGGGCTGACCGGCGGCTTGTTCAATTTCTTCACCAATCTGGCGGGCATCATCACCCCGTTGGTGGTGGGCTTTGTGGTGGGCGCAACCGGCAGCTTTTATGGCGCGCTGGCCTATATCGGCGCGCTGGGGGTGATCGGCACGCTGGCCTATCTGTTCGTGCTCGGCCCGGTCGAGCGCGTTCACATCGATTAATCAACGCCTGACTGAACCATCCGGAACACCCCGAGGGCGCGTGTGACACCAATGTCACACGCGCCCTTTTTTGCGCAATATGGCTGCAACATTTGCGACAATTGACGACAAAGCCGATTGACCCGAATCCCGAGCGTATGTACCAGTTAGTTCACAAACACCGGCGCAGGGCCGGGAACATTCCTCTCGGGAGGGGGCAAATGAACAGGAAATTGCGCTTCGCATTGCACGCGTCGATGATGGCGGTCACCATTGGCTATGCCGCCGGGGCCCACGCCCAGCAGGCACCCACCACCGACCAGAAGCCCGAAGCCGAAATCATCGTCACCGGCTCGAGCCTCAAGGGCGTTGCCCCGGTCGGCTCGAACCTGACCACCATCGGCCGCGTCGACCTTGAGAACTCGGGCGCGCAGACCGTGCAGCAGGTGCTCAAGTCCGTGCCGGCCGTGGTCGGCCTGCAGAGCGCAGGGCAAGGCGGCTATGGTTCGGCCGACGGTTCGGGCACCAACGCCCCCACCATTCACGGCCTTGGCGCCTCGGCCTCGAACTCGACGCTGATCCTGATGAACGGCCACCGCATCCCAACCAGCGGCATCAACCACGTGCTGGCCGACCCCAACATCATCCCGCCCATCGCGCTCGAGCGCGTCGAGGTGCTGGCTGACGGCGCGTCCTCGGTCTATGGTTCGGACGCGGTTGCAGGCGTCATCAACTTCATCACCCGCAAGAACGTGAATGGCCTTGAAGCCAACGTGCAGCGCGGGTTCGGCAACGGCTATCACACGCTCAACGCCGGCCTGCTGTATGGCAAGACCTGGTCCGAAGGCTCGTTCCTGGTGGCCTACAACTATTCGGACCGCTCCAACCTGTCGGCGGCCAGCCGCAGCTATACCAGCAGCGCGAACCTGACGCCCTATGGCGGCCGCAACTACACGCCCACGCGCTGCGCGGTGCCAACCCTTGGCTCCTCGGCGCCCTACACCACGTCTTACGGCGCCTATACGGCATCGGGCTGCGACCCCACCTCGACCTGGGACACGCTGCCTTCGGAAAAGCGCCACAACCTGTATGCCCAGATCACCCATGACGTGGGCGACAAGCTGCACCTGTCGGCCGACTTCATCTACGCCTTCCGCAAGAATGTGCAGAACGTGACGCGCGGCAGCGCCTCGGGCGCCATCTACAACACCACCGGCACGGTGAACGGCCACACGGTCTATGCCAACCCGTTCATCCCTTCGAGCGTAGCCAATGGCACCGTGGTCAACTGGGACGCGGACCAGATGTTCGGCCCGGGCGCGACCATCACCGGCTCGGCCGAGGATTTCTACGCGCATCTCGACGCCACCTACGACCTGACGCCCAAGTGGTCGGTCAACGTTGGCGGCATCTATGGCCGCGACAAGTCCGAGCAGATCAACGACGGCCAGCTCAACACCTCGGCGTTCAATCTGGCGCTCAACGGCTATACCGCCGCCTCGATCAACGGCGTGACGCAGTCGGTCGGCCAGGCGCTCACTTCGGCCAATGCGGTTGACTTGTGGGGTTCGGGCACGTCGGCCGCCACGCGCGCCTCGCTGATCGACAACCACCAGTATTATGGCGCCAAGCACACGATGCGTAACGTCTACGCCAAGGTGTCGGGCGAGCTGTTCAACCTGCCGGGCGGCGCGGTCAAGCTGGCCGTGGGCGGCGAGCTGACCGGCTACAACCTGCATCAGGACATCGTGCGCCCGAACAACCTGGGCATCGCCAGCCAGAACTCGTCCTACTTCGCGCTCGACTATCACCGCAACGTCGCCTCGGCCTATGCCGAGCTGTATGTGCCGGTGGTGCGCGACAGCTTCGTCAAGCTGATCGACCTCAACATCTCGGGTCGCTATGACCACTACAGCGACTTCGGCAACACCACGAACCCCAAGATCGCCGCCAATTTCGAGCCGTTCCGCGGCCTGAAGTTCCGCGCCAACTGGGCCAAGTCCTTCGTGGCGCCCGCCCTGACCTCAATCGGCTCGAACTCGGCCGGCCTGACGGGTGAATCAGGCTTCTCGGGTTCGCTGGGTTCGGCCCTGCCGGGCGGCAGCCCCACGCTCAGCCTGGCCGCCTTCCCCAATGCCGCCAGCCTACCGGGCGCTGTGTGCAATGCCACCACCTGCAACATCTCGAACGTGAACGGCGTGCTGATCACGGGCGGCAACGGCAACCTGCGCCCGCAAACCGGCACCGCATGGAGCATCGGCGCCGACATCACCCCGGTTCAGGTGCCGGGCCTGCGCATTGCCGTTACCTACTGGAACAACCAGCTGCGCGGCGGCATCACCGCGCCGCAGCCGGCCCTGGCGCTGGGTTCGGCCGACCTGCAGTACCTGATGCAGATCTACCCCTCGGGCGCAACGGCCGCACAGGTTCCCGCAGCCGGCGCCGGCCTGCCGCAAACGGGCGCGATCACCGCTGCCAACTTCATCTACAACTACCAGCAGGCCAACGTGCTCAACCTCGACGTTGCCGGCCTCGATGTTGCGGTCGACTACCGCTTCACCACCCCCATCGGCCGCTTCAATGTGGGCGCCTCCTTCACCGAGAAGCTGAAGTTCGACCAGTTCTTCGGCGCCAACGGTCAGAAGTTCTCGGTGCTGGGCACCTCGGGCTTCAACACCACCTTCCCCAGCGTCCGCTTCGAGGGCCGCGCGCACGTCTCGTATGACAAGGGCCCGTTCAACGCCGAGGTTTACGTGAACGAACTGGGTGGCTACACCTATTGGGGTTCGAGCGTGGTCAACCCGATCGTGCGCACCAACGGCGTGCCCACCAGCGGCGGCGACCATGTAAAGTCCTTCACCACGGTCGACCTGCATGTGGCCTACACTTTCAAGGAAGTGTTCTCGCGCATGAAGGAAGCCCAGTTCTACGTCGATGTCACCAACCTGTTCGACCAGGCGCCGCCTTTCGTGAACACCTACACCACCAATGGCGCGGTCGGCTACGATGCCCTTAACGCCAGCCCGATCGGGCGCGTGGTCAATCTGGGGCTGCGCACCAAGTTCTAAAACCCTGAACTGGCGCCCCGGACGACACGCTCCGGGGCGCCTTCTTTCCTCTCCCCCAAGGATTTGCGATTACCATGGCCGATACCGCCCCCGCTCCTGCCCCTAACCCGACCGCCGCGCCGCGCCAGGTTGGCATTGGCCTGCGCCGGGTGCTGGTGGGCCTTGTCGGGCGCGGCATCACCGAAAGCCGCACGCCCTGGATGCACGAATGCGAGGGCGACGCGCAGGGCTTGCGCCTGCTTTACGCCCTGTTCGACTTTTCCGACCGCGGCTGGGGCGATGAGCGCCTGCCCGAACTGCTCGACGCGGTGCAGCAGGTGGGCTTTGCCGGGCTGAACGTGACCTTCCCGTTCAAGCAGGCCATCATCCCCTACCTCGACGAGCTGTCCGATGGCGCGAAGGCCATTGGCGCAGTCAACACCATTGCCTTTCGCGATGGCCGGCGCATTGGCTACAATACCGATGTCTCGGGTTTTGCCGATGCGTTTCTGGCCGGGCTGGGCGATGTGAAGCGCGAGCGCGTGTTGCAGGTGGGCTGCGGCGGGGCGGGTTCCGCCACTGCACATGCGATGTTGTCCGCGATTGGCGCTGGCCATCTGGCCCTGTTCGACACCGATCCGGCCCGCGCCGAGGCCCTGCGCGCCCAACTGGCGGCCACCTATGGCGAAGCGCGCGTCTCGATCACCACCGATGTTGCCGCAAGCGCTGCCAGCGCCGATGGCATCCTCAACGCCACGCCCATCGGCATGGCCAAGTTCCCCGGCATGCCCATTGCCGCCAGCGCCATCGAGGCGCGCCACTGGGTGTCCG
>DATMUT010000583.1:0-12282 GCA_035563755.1 Novosphingobium sp. | reverse complement strand
GGTAGTGCCCAGCCGCATCAATGCGACCGCAGCCTCTGCCTCGAACCCGGAACTGCGCGATGCGACGGCCCAGTCCTATGCCGCCTTTGCCAACGTTACGGTGCCGCTGCTGGCATCGGTGCGGCTGACAGGGGGCCTGCGCTATACGCATGACGAGAAGGGCGCCCGCTTCGTTTACACCGATGGCAGCGCCACACCCGATGCGCGTTCGTCGCGGGCGTGGGATTCGCTCACCTACAAGGCCCAGATCGAGGCCGATGTGGGGGCGCATTCGCTGCTCTACGGGCAGGTGTCGAGCGGGTTCAAGGCGGGCGGTTATGCCCAGCAGTTCCCGGCGGCCACCTATAACCCCGAGAAGCTGACCGCCTTCGAGATCGGCTCGAAGAACCGCTTTCTCGACAACCGGCTGCAGGTCAATGCCTCGGCCTTTTATTACGACTACAGCAATTATCAGGCCCAATATCCCGATCTGGTTGATGGCGCCTTTGCGCTGGTCACCAGCAATGCGGCCACCGCGCGCCTGTATGGCGGCGAGGTGGAAACCCGCTTTGCCCTGACGGCCAATGATACGCTCAGCCTGAACGGAGCGCTCATTCACACGCGCTTTGGCGCCTTTACCTACACCTCGCTGCTGGCCGGCACTGTGACCCACACCGGCGAGGCGCTGCCCAACGCGCCCACGCTGACCGCCGACCTGGCCTATGAGCATGTGTTCCATCTGGCCGGCGGGGCAACGCTGACGGGCCATGTGAACACGCATCTGACGCGCGGTTACTGGACCACGGTCGAGCGTTCGACCGACTCCTACCAGCCCGGCTTTACCCGCACCGACGCTTTCTTGAACTATGTGTCGGCCAATGGGCGCTGGGAATTGCGCGCCTTCGTGCGCAATCTCGAGAATACGGCGGTGCGCACGCTGGGGGCGGCCAATCCGGTCGATGCGGTGCTGCTGCTCGCGCCGCCGCGCACCTATGGGGCTGCTGCCACCGTGCGCTTCTGAGCGATGGCGCGGTCAGCCTTCCCAGATGCGCTGGCCGTCGGGCAGGGTGAGAATGCCCTGCCCGGGCAGGCGTGCCGTGTCGCGCAGGATCAGCTGGCCCGGCACGATGCGCGCCCATTCCTCCAGCGCCCGGCCCTCGATCCGCGCGGCCAGCAGCTCGATAACCTGCGCGGCCATGACCTGGGGCGACTGCGAGAAGGTGGTCAGCCCAAGCATCGACCACTGGCCGATAGTCACATTGTCAAAGCCCACCACCGACAGGTCGCGGCCCGGCACCAGATCGCAGGTCCGCGCGGCCTCGATCGCGGCCAGGGCCATGTGGTCGTTGGCACAGAACAGCGCGTCGGGCCGGCCGGGCGATTGCAGCAATTGCGCCGTGGCGGCCACCGATCGGGCAAAGTCGAAGTCGCCCGTAATGACCGTGGGTTCGGGCAGGCCCGCGCCGGTCAGCTCCCGGGCATAGCCCAGCAGCCGCTCGTCCGAACTCGACACGCCCGAGATGCCGGCCAGATAGGCATAGTGCCGGTGCCCGCCCGCCATGAGAAACCGCGCCACCCGCGCCGACCCCTGCAGATTGTCGCCCGTTACGCGGGGCACCTGGCCGCTGGCTTCGGCGTTGTTCATCATCACCACCGGCAGGCCGGCCGCGTCGCATTCGGCCAGCAGCTCGCCGGCCACCCCGCGCGAGGCCAGGATCAGCCCGTCAACGCCAAAGCGCAGCAGCTCGTCGAGCAGCGGCTCGTGACTTTCATCGCCGTGGGTGATGTAGAGCAGCAGGCGGTAGCCGGCCGCGCCCAGCATCTCGGAAATGGCCTGCACCAGGGGCGGGTAGAACTGGTTGTCGAGATGGCTGATCGCCAGCGCCACGATCATCGAGCGGCGCGTCATGAGCGAGCGGGCCATCTGGTTGGGGCGGTATTTCAGCTGGCAGGCGGCGGCCATCACCTTCTCGCGCGTTTCAGGCGCGACGCTGGCCCCTTGGGTAAAGGTGCGCGACACCGCCGAGCGCGACACGCCAGCCAGTTCGGCCACATCGCTGGCAGTGGCGATGCGGGCGCGGGTGGCGGCGATACGGGGCTTGGTCATGGCATGCAGCATTGCCAGCCCGGCCCGATTGCGCAAGCCGGCAAGCTACAGATTTTGCCTGTTTCACACACTTCATGCACACGCACACTCTCACGGAAAGGATTTTGAATGCGCCTGTTGTTTGGTCTGGCCGCATTGGTAGCGGCAGCTCCGGCGCTGTGGGGCACATCGGCCTCGGCTCAGGCGGCCGCGCCGGCGGCGGCCCGGGGCGATGCGTGCGACAGGGCGTGCCTGCGCGGCAAGGCCGATGCGCTGCTGGCCTCGATCGTGGCGCATGATCCGGGGCGGTTGCCGCTGGCCCGCACCTATCGCGCCACCGAGAATGGCGTGCCTGCCGCGCTGCCCATGATGACGATCTGGCGTACGGCTACGGCTGCGGCCCACACGTTCCATGTGATCGATCCGGTCTCGCAGCAGGTGCTGCTGGTCAGCGATATTGCCGAGGGGAGCAGCCATGCGCTGTTGTTCGGCCGTATCCGTGTGGCGCAGGGGCAGATCAGCGAGATCGAGCTTTATGTCGACCGTTCGCGCAGCGATGGCGGCTTCCAGTTCGAGGCAACGGGGCTGGCGCAGCTGCCCTCGGCCTGGACGCAGCAGGTGGCCCCCGCGCGCCTGCCCACGCGCGATGCGTTGCTGGTGGCGGGGCGGTCGATTTTCGACACGCGCCTGAGCGGCCCCGAGGCGGCGCCAAGCTGCGTGATGATGGAGAACGGCAAGCCCGTGGCCGAAGACCCCGAGGTGCTCAAGGTGATTGGCGGGGGCGGGCCGGAGCTGGCGCATAACGCCGATGGCAGCGTGCCCATTCCCTGCGGCGCGCCGCCGTTCCGCCCGACCGACCCGGACGCGCGCACCGACATCGTGGACGAGGCGCAGGGCATTGTCGTGAGCATCGGCACGATGGAGGGGCTGGTGCAGCCTTATGTCATTACCGCGCCCACCATTTCGGCCTTCGTGCCCGATGCCATGATGCAGCCCTATCTCGACCTGCTGGCGGCCCAGCGCAAGACCGGGCGCTTTAACCGGCCCGAACTGGTGCCCACCCGCGCCTCGATCACCGTGGTGCAGATGCAGCGCTACTACGACGGCAAGCTGCAGGGCATGCACCTGCTCGAAAAGCTTGGCCCGGTGGGCGCGCGTTCGCCCTGGACGGCGAAAAACCCCTGAGACAATCGTCGGACCTGCTCCCCGCCAGCCAGATGGAGGCGGGGAGCAGGCAGCTTATTCGTCGTAAAGGTGAGCAGCGCCGGCCCCGCTATCCCGCTTTTGCGGCCTGTTCGACGCCGGTCGCGAGCCTAGGGGGCCGCTTCCTCGGTGGGCGGCACGGCCTGGTCGATGATCCTTGCCACGTCATCAGGGTGCAACGGGCGGCTGAACAAAAAGCCCTGGATTTCGGAACAGAACTGGCTGCGCAGATAGTCGAGTTGCTGCCGGTCCTCCACCCCTTCGGCGGTGCAATCCAGCCCCAGGCTTTCGGCCAGGCTGAAAATGCCCTGCACCACGGCCGCCGCATTGGGCTCGGTGGCCACCTCGCTCATGAAGGTGCGGTCGATCTTGATCCGGTCGAGCGGGAAGCGGCGCAGATAGGACAAAGAGGACCAGCCCGTGCCGAAATCATCGAGCGAGAGCTGCACCCCCAAAGCCTTGAGCGCGTGCATGATCTGGATCGTCGTTTCGGTATCGTCGAGCGTGAGCCCTTCGGTCAGCTCCAGTTCCAGCCATCGCGGGTCCATGCCCGACTGTTCCAGCGCGCGCGTTACGCTTTTGACAATGTCGCCGCGATAGAATTGCTGGGCCGACAGGTTGACCCCCATGCGGATGGGGGGCAGGCCGGCTGTCTGCCATTCCATGTTCTGGCGGCAGGCCTCGATCAGCGCCCATTCGCCCACTTCCACGATCAGGCCCAGTTCCTCGAGCAGGGGCACGAACAGCGAAGGCAGCACCGTGCCCTGTTGGGGATGGTTCCAGCGCAGCAACGCCTCGACGCCGGCCATGCGATAATTGCCCACCGCCACCTGCGGCTGATAGTGCAGCACGAATTCGCCGCGCGCCACGGCCTGATGGATGTCATCGGCCAGTTGCTGGCGGCGCATGGTGGCCTCGTTCATGGCCGCGGTAAACATGCGGTGCACGCCGCGCCCGTTGCCCTTGGCCTCGTACATGGCCGTGTCGGCCGCGCGCAGCAGGTTGTTGGCATCCTCGCCGTCGTGCGGGAACAGGCTGACGCCAATGCTGCCGCCGATATGCAGTTGGTGCTGTTCGATGGGGAAGGGCCGCTTGAGCGCCTGCAGCACCTTGGAGGCGACCGTGTCAATGTCGCCAGCCCCCTGCACATCGCCCAGCAGGATGACAAATTCATCGCCACCCAGCCGCGCTGCCGTATCGCTTTCGCGCAGGCAGGCGCGCAGGCGGTCGGCCACTGTTTGCAGAAGGATGTCGCCCACATGGTGGCCCAGCGAGTCGTTGATATGCTTGAAATGATCGAGATCGAGCATCATCACCGCCACCTGGCCGCGCTGCCGGCGGGCATGGGCGATAGAGCGCTCGAGCCGGTCGGCCAGCAGGCTGCGGTTGGGCAGGCCCGTCAGCGCATCATGCAGGGCCAGGTATCGGATGCGCTCCTCGGCCTGTTTGCGGTCGCTGGTGTTGCGGATGTTGTACTGGATCACCGGCTGGTCGTCGGCCTGATAGATCAGGCCGATCACCTCGACATCCACCCCCGCGCCCGAAGCGCTGCGCAGCGCCCAGTCGTCATATTTCACCCGCTCGCATCGCAGTATGTCCTCGACACTGCTGCGGCAGGCCGGGATATGTGCAAAGGCGGCCAGGTCGCCCAGTTGTCGCCCCAGCAACGCCTCGCGCCGCACGTCGAGCATCGCCAGAATGGCGGGGTTGGCATCGGTCACCAGCCCGCTCGCGGCATCGACCAGCAGGATACCGTCATGCGCGGTTTCGAACAGGCGGCGATAGCCCAGTTCCGATTTGGCAAGGCCGGCCTCGGCCGTGCGCCGGGCCTGCACCTCGTCCTGCAACTGCTCGTTCTTGCGCGCCAGGCGCATCTGCGCCTCGCGCAGCGCCAGATGGGTCTTGACCCGCGCCAGCAGTTCCTCGGTCTGGAACGGCTTGCTGATGTAATCCACCCCGCCCGACTGAAAGGCCGAGACCTTGTCGGCGACGTCTGTAAGGGCGGTCATGAAAATGACCGGTATTTCGGCGGTTGCCGGATTGGCCTTGAGCTGGCGGCAGGTTTCGAACCCATCCATGCCGGGCATCATCACGTCGAGCAGGATGAGGTCAGGCAGGACAAATTCGGCGCGTTTGAGCGCCTCGAACCCGTCGAGGGCCACCGTGACGTTGTAATTGTTGCTTTCCAGATGGTCGCCCACCACGCCCAGATTGGCGGGGTTGTCGTCCACGACCATGATGGTTTGCATGGCCTGCGCGGCGTTGCTGGCAGCAGCGGGAAACGTGCCGGACTCATCGTTCATGGCTGTTTCTCCATCGCCTCTTCGATCAAGGCCAGCAAAGCCTGCGACTGGAACGCGCGTGCCATGCCGCCCACGGCATCGGCAAAGGGCTGATAGGCCGGCGCAAGGCTCGCCAGCTTGTCGGCTTCGGCGCGCACCTGGCGCATGTTGCCGGCCATGGCAGCGGCGTGCAGCGCAGCCAGTTCGTCGCGGCCGGGGGCCAGCATGGGCGGGGCTGCCGCCTCTTCTGCGGCCTCCTCGACGATCCAGTCCATCGTCAGCGCCTCGCCCACCAGGCGTACCAGTTCGCCGCGCTCTAGCGGCTTGGGCATGAACGAGCAGGCCCCGGCCTCGAGCGCGCGCGCCTGATTTTCGGCCGAGATGCCCGATGACACGGCGATGATCGGCACATTGTCGAATTGCTGGCTTTGCCGCAGCGCGCGGATCGCCTCGAGGCCATCCATGCCGGGCATGCGAATGTCCATCAGCACCAGATGCGGCGGGTGAGCCAGCGCCTGCGCAATGCCGGCCTGCGCGCCGGGCGCCTGCTCGACGACAAAGCCCAGTTCGTCGAGCATGGCCACCATCACCTCGCGGTTGGCCGTGATGTCGTCGACCACCAATACCTTCTTGCGCTCGCCCCGATAGCCCGAGCAATCGCGCGCGCGGTCGCTGCTGGCAGGCTGCAGGTGGGTGACCGGCAGCTCGACATCGAACCAGAACAGGCTGCCTTCGCCCGGCGCGCTTTCCACTTTCAGCTCGCTGCCCATCATTTCGATCAGCTGGCGGGTGATCGACAGGCCAAGGCCGGTGCCCCCGGCGCGACGATCGGTGGCGCCCACTTGCTCGAAGGGCTTGAAGATCAGCGCCACGTCCTCGGGCGAAATGCCAACGCCGGTATCGCGCACGGCAAAGTTGAGCCGCACCTGGCTGCCTTGGGTGACCAGCACGCTGACGGCCAGCGTGACACCGCCGCGATCAGTGAATTTGGCGGCATTGCTGAGCAGGTTGAGCAATACCTGGCGCAGGCGCTTTTCATCGGCCAGCACAAACTCGGGCAGGTCACTTGCCAGCTCGCAGGTAAAGCCGATGGCCTTTTCCTCGGTGCGCACGCGCATGATGGCGCTGATACCTTGCAAAAAGCCCGGCAGGTCGAGGCTGGCTGGATACAGTTCGAACTTGCCCGCCTCGATCTTGGACAGGTCGAGAATGTCGTTGATGAGCGTGAGCAGATGGGCTCCGCTGTCGTGAATGGTATGGGCGGCGTCCTTGTGCCGCTGGGCCAGCGCCTTGTCGCGCATCAGCAATTGCGCATAGCCCATCACCGCGTTGAGCGGCGTGCGCAGCTCGTGGCTCATATTGGCCAGAAAGTGCGATTTGGCCTGGCTGGCGCTTTCGGCCGCTGCCTTGGCCAGCGCCAGTTCCTGGCTTTGCTGGGCCAAAAGGGCCTGGGCGCGCTGTCTTTCGGCCGCCTCCTGCTGCAACTGGCAGATCGCCGCGTCACGCTCGATGATCCGCTCGGCCAGCGCTTCATTGGCCAGCCGCAATTGCGTGGGCGAGGGAATGGCGAGCAGTTTGGGCATCAGCGGCCAGAGCGCCAATGCCGTTGCCACCGAGACAATCGCAGTGAGCGCCTTGACCAGCGCCTGTATGCCATAGATCGGCCACCACAGCGTGATGATGGACATGACATGCGTGGCGCCGCAAGCCAGAATGAAGACCGCAAAACAGAAGAAGATCCAGCTGAAGGCAATATCGCCACGCTTGCGCACCAGCGTCACCAGCGCCACCGGTATGGTGAAATAGGAAAGGGCCGTGACCGCATCGGCGACAACGTGAGTCCAGATCAATTCTGGCTGCCACAGCAGGCAAAAGCCATGCGGAGCATAGCCTTGGGTTCCGAGCAGGTGGTGGAAATACGTCAACACGGTGCCACTCTCCCGGTTTCACCCATGGCAAAAAGCAGGATATAGCGCGTAGCACTTGGGAATTGATGCAAGGGCACATAGGGGTTTTCTTGGGCTTTTGGCCGATGAAAACCCGCCAGATCAGTCCGTTCGCGAGGTTTGTTTCGCGCTGTGGCCACATGATGGCGCGGCAATTGCCCGCGCCTTGTCTTGGCGCTACCAGCGCTGGTGAATGAGGGTTGGCATACGGGGATATGTCGTCCTGCCGGGGTGAATTGAATGACTGATGGTGCGACAACCAAAATTGCGATGAAACTGCCGGTGCAGGAGCGGTCGCGCGCTTCGCTCGAAAGGGTTCTGGTCGCGGTCGAGGAGCTGATCGTCGAGCGGGGCGGCGATGATTTCACCATGCAGGACGTGGCCAAACGCGCGAAGCTGGCTGTGGGCTCGATCTATTCGCGTTTTCAGAACAAGAACGCCCTGATGCATATCATGCAGGCCCGGGTGCTCGAGCGGCTGGACATCGACCTGCGCCAGCGCACGGCTCTCGTGCGCGCGCAGGCCCGCGATCTGTCCTCGCTCGTGGCCGGGCTGGTCGAGGCGCTGGCCGAGACGCTCAAGACGCACGCCAATCTGATGCTGCCCTTCATGGACATGGCCAGCGCCGATCCCGTCATCGCCGAAAACGGCAAGCGTTATCATGCCGCCACTGCCGATTGCATTAAATCGGCCATGCATCTGTATGGCGACGAGATCCCCTCGGCCGAGGTCGAAAGGGTGATCGGCATGGCATTTACGGTGCTGTATTCGGTCATTGCCCGCTATCTGGGCTATGGCTCGTCGCAAACCGGCGCCAGAGAGGGCGACTGGGAAGCGCTGAAGACGGATCTGGCCAAGATGCTGTCCGTCTTCCTGAAGACCCCCTGAAGCGGCTAGCGGGCGCCTTGGCCGTTGCGGTCCGATGGGCGCGCGACCGATGGATGGCGCAGGAAAGCGGCAATCGCCCTGATATCGGCATCGCTGATTTCGGTCTTGCGGAAATAGGGCATCGCATTCACGCCATTGCGGATGGCATAGGCCACCAGTTCTTCGGGGATGTCGCCGCGCCGGGTCAGCAGGGCAGGGGCTGCCCCCTTGTCGCGATAGTCGAGCGCCTGCGTGCCCGGATGGCCGGGGCCTTCGCCGTGGCATGCCGCGCAGTGATAGGCAAACAGCGCCGCGCCGCGATCATCGGATGCCCGATCGCTGGTGCCCTTGGCCATCAGCGCAGCAGGCGCCGCCACCAGCAGCGCAAAGGCAAAGCTCTTGGCGATCATTGCGGTTTCCTTCCACCTGGCCAGATGCCATAGCGCCCTGCGGCCAGGATGCCCTGCGGGTCGATGGCGTCCTTGAGCCTTTCGTGCAAACCCAGCAGCGCGTTGTCGTTGAAGCTGTAGGCTGCGCGCACATCGTCCTGAAACAGCGGCGAGGTGCGGTATTCGCCCCAGCCGTGCGCCGCGGCAACCTGGATGAGGTGGCGGAAGAAGCTGCGGATCTTGCGGTTCTGCTCGACATCGCTGCGCGAGATGAGGAACACGGCAAGGCAGGCGAAGGAGCGGAACATCCATGTGTTTGGCGGCGTGAACGGGCCGATCTGGCGGGGGAAGCCCGCCTTGCCGAACTCCTCCCACATGACCCGCTGATATGTCAGCACCGCCTTGCCCGATTTGGGAATGATGGGCGAGAAGAACAGGTGCCCGTCGGCCCCTTCGGGGTTGCGCGGCGAGCGCGCCGTCAGCGCGAAAGCCTGAAGCGATGGCACGCCAAAGGCCAGCAGGTCGACGCGGGCCAGATCGCTCTCGGACAGGGGCAGGGGGATGATCTCCTCGCCGCCGAAGCTGGCCTGCGGCATGCGGGCCAAGGCCAGTCGCCGCGCGGCGGCCTGCTGTGCGGCCACCACCTCGCGCGGGCCATAGAACTGCAGTTTGACCGACCAATAGGGCCGCCCCCGCGCCGCGGCAAAGGCATCGAGCGCCGCATCCGACGGGAAGGCGCCATCCCTTGTCAGCGCCTGATAGTCGGCATGCCCCTGCTCGGCCGCGATCGGGCTGGAATAGAGCGGCTCGCCGCAAAGGCCCTGATGCTCCATGGCATTGGTGAAGTCGATCAGCGGGCCAAGGTCATGGCGGCGCGGCACCGATACGGTCAGGCTGGCATAGGCCTCGGGCGCGGGCATCAGCCAGAAGCCCATCTTGGTCACTACGCCAAAGTTGCTCTGCGCGAACAGGCCGTCCACCGTGGGGCCAAAGCCGTAGGGATATTCGGCCCATGTGTCGGCACCGGGCAGGGCGCCCATGCCGGTGCGCACCAGCGTGCCATCGGCCAGCACCACTTCCATGCCGCAATGGGCGGAAAAATGGTTGCGATAGATGCCCCATGTGTCGCCCACGCCATGATCGAGCGCATTGCCGATCGGGCTGCCCCAGCCGGGGCCGGGCACGTCGAGCCAGACCTGCAGGTTGTTCTCGCGGATGTGATGGTACAGGTCGAAATAGCTGACGCCAGGCTCGACGATGGCAAAGTGGCGCTTGTCATCGACCGCCAGCACCTTGTTCATCCGCTTCAGGTCCAGCACGACGCTGCCCGACAGATTGGGCGCCGAGCCGCCATAGCCCAGGTTCTTGCCCGTCGAGATGGGGTAGATCGGAATGCGGAATTTATGCGCGATCCGCATGACCGCCTGCACCTCCTCGCTCGAGGCAGGGGCCACAGCGGCGCTGACCAGCCGCTCCTCGGCCTCGCCCCAGGCAGGCGAAAAGGCGTCGCGATAAAGGCCCACATCCTCGTCCGAGGTGAAGACCCAATCGGCCCCGACAGCGGCGCGGAAACCGCCAATGGCTGCGGCAAAAGCCTCGGCCGATATGCCAGGCGGTGTCATGCTTGTCTCCCTTGCGAACGGCGCAGGGCCCAGAGATAGGGCGTGGCTTTGCCATGGCCGGGCAATGTCGCGGCCTCGATGCGGCGGGTCTGGCGCGTGGCGCGCGCGATGAAATGGGGCAAGGCGGTGGGGGCAGCATCGGCGGCGGCCTGGCAAAGGACCAGTCGCTGCCCCGCATCGCGGCCCAGCATCTCGATCAGGAACAGCGCGTCGGCGCTGGTGCAGCCTATCGTGAAATCACCGCGCGCCTGCCAGAACGGCCGCAGCCGGGCGAGCCACAAGGCTGTGGGATCGCCCGCAACGGCATGCGCCGGCAGGCCCAGCCGGCCAGCTTCGTCTTGCCACAGGCGGGCGTTGGCGCTGCCGGCTTCATACAGGACTTGCAAGGCCATGCCGCCAGCCAGCGCCGATGCCCCGGCCACACCGGGGGCCATCACGCCTGCGGCCCCGGCCAGCGCCAGACCACAGGCGCCCCGGCGCGTCACGGCAAACTGTTGCGACAGGTTCGGCTTGTGCGGCATGACGTTGCTCAGGCTCTCATCCCAGAATGCGCCGACACATCGCCTGAAAACGGGCGACCTGATCGAAGGCGTCGGTTGTGGAATAGGCGTGACCTTCCCATTCGGCAACGATCGTGCCGTCAAAGCCGCCATCGCGGAAGATGGGCAGGATGGTCTCGTAATCGACCGCTTCCTCATGGCCATCATCGCTCACGCCATAGAATTTGCCGTGGATGTGGATGGTGCGGTCAACCAGTTCGGCCCAGCTTTTTGGGTCGCCGTTTGACAGGATGAAGAAGGCCAGCGACACTGCCTGAATATGCTCGGGTGCGTGACCGTCCTTGAGTGCCGCTTCGCGCAGGCGGCCGGCTTTCTCGTGCGAGGGGCCGGCGCCCGGCCAGATGTCGAGCACCATGTCGATCAGGCTTTCGCGCGCGCCGCGCGCCCGCGCCGCATCAAGCAGGCTGGGCGGAATGCGGCTGGCGGTGCCGCCAAAGTCGGGTATCCAGCCAAGCGCGGGGGAGTTCACCTTCTCGTACATCTCGCGATAGGCCAGCACCAGCGGGTGATGGGCATGAGCGGGCGCATGCACCTCGAGCCCCATGCGCAGCCCCAGTTCCTCGGCATAGGGCGCCAGGTCGGCCACCATCTGCGGCGGCGTCGAGAACTGGTAGCGCACGATCGGGAAGCCCAGCTTGACCGCGCTGCGCATCTGCCGCTTGTGGTATTCAAGCAGGTGCGCGTCGCTGATCGGCTGGCCCGGGCGCAGGAAACGGTCGGAATTGATGCCCAGCGAGGTGGGCGTCAGGCCCAGTTGGGCCATCAGTTCCCGGAACCGCTCGGCAAAGGCATCGTCGACTTCGGGAAAACTGCGGATCGACTGGAAGCCGATGACCTCGACGCTCGGGCCAAGGCCGCGCCGCGCCACTTCGCGCAGCAGCTCCTCGAAGCCATAGCGGCGCGTGATGTATTCGTTGGTGAAGGCGTAAAGCGTGGCGCCGGTCTGAATGCTCATGCGAAGGTGTCCTTACCCAACGGTCAGCGTTTCGGTCTGGGCATTGGCGCGCTTCATGCCCGGAATGTAGGGAGGGTAGAGCGCGAGGGTGAGCGAGACCCGGCACTGCGTGCCCTGCGCGATGTGCACGCCGGGCAGGATCAGGAAGGCGCTGTCGAGCACGAACCAGAAGCGATCGACCTCCTCGGCAATGGCGGCCAGCGGCCAGCTGCTGCCGTCGATCTCGAACAGGGCATTGGCCAGGTCCATGTCCTGCCCGTCGATGGTCGCCGCCTCGACGCGGATGGTCGAGAGGGGCAGCGAGCGATACCAGGGCAGGCGCATGTCGAGGCGAAGGCCTTGCGGGCTGGCGGTCAGCCCGCTCTCGCCGATGACCCGTTCGACGGGCAATTG
>DATMUT010000582.1:0-15412 GCA_035563755.1 Novosphingobium sp. | reverse complement strand
GCTTGGCGCACTGGCAATCGCGCTGGTGGTGGCGGCCTTTACCGATATGCGCCGGCGCCAGATCGACAACTGGCTGAACGGGGCGATTGCCCTGGCGGCGCCCCTGTATTGGTGGGCCTGCGGTATGGGGCTGGCCCAGATGGGCTGGCAACTGGCGCTGGCTCTGGGCAGTTTTATCGTTCTGGCTGCGTTGTTTGCGCTGCGGGCCATGGGCGGAGGCGACGTCAAGCTGATCTCGGCGCTGGCGCTGTGGATCAAGCCTGCCCTGTTCATGAACCTGCTCATGGTGATGGCTCTGGCAGGCGGTGTGCTCACGCTGGCGCTGGCCTTCTGGCACATCGCCCGGCGCCAGCGCGACCGCATTGCCGTGCCTTATGGCATTGCCATTGCCATTGGCGGGCTGTGGGTCCTGGCGGCCGATTACCTGCCGCTCATCGAATCAGGGCAAATACCGGGGTGACCGGATTTTAACCATTTCTGCCGATAATCGGCGTTTGTTTGCGGGTGCGTTCTGAAAGGCTTGGTTGGCCATGGATAAGAAGAAGCTGATGCTGCTCCTGGGCGCGATGGTTGTCGCGATCGGAACAGCGCTTGCTGCCCGCAGCATGCTGAGCGGGGCCACGGCGCCTGCCGTTCAGGCGGCAATGCCCATTATCGCCCCCAAGGGGCCGCGCGTGCTGGTGGCCCAGCGCGCCCTGCCGCCCGGCACCATCATCACCGCCGATGCCATCGGTTTTCAGGAGTGGCCCGGCAACATGGTGCGCGACGCCTACTTCGTCGACGGTAAGGTTAACATGAACAAGCTGATCGGCACGGTGGTCCGCTTCCCGATCACGGCCGGCCAGCCGCTGACCAACGGCGCGCTGGTGGCACCGGGCGATCGCGGTTTTCTGGCCGCCGCCCTGGCGCCGGGCATGCGCGCCATCACCATTACCGTCTCGGAAAAGAGCGGCGTTGCCGGCTTCATCTTCCCGGGCGACCATGTCGATGTCATGCTCACGCAAACGGTCAAGGGCAGCGGCATGGACTCGCAGGGGCTGAGCGCCACCGAGACCGTGCTGCGCAACATCCGCGTGCTGGCCACCGACCAGTCGACCGAGACCGAGTCGGCCAACGGCAAGACGCTGGTCCACACCTTCCACACCGTCACCGTCGAGGTCACCCCCAAGATCGCCGAGAAGGTCGAGGTTGCCCAGGCCATCGGCGCGCTGAGCCTGACCCTGCGCCCGCTGGCCGACAATCAGGCCGAGCTTGACCGCGCGATTGCCAGCGGTTCGGTGAAGCTGGGTGATGGCGCGCGCAGCGCCGGCCCCAGCGAAGCGCAAATGCTGGCAGCGGCCCGCAGCCCCATGGACGGCGGCAGCACGATGACCACCGGCGGCGAAGTCTCGCGCTTTCAGCCCAAGCGGATGCCCATGGGCGGCGCGGTGGCCGCAGCGCCCGCCATGCCGGGTCAGCCCTCGCAACCGCACTTCGCCAATGGTGTCCGCGTGACGCGCGGCAGCAGCACCGTCACTGTCGATCCGAGCGCCGCCTCTCAGGCTGGCGCGTTCAACGCCGCACTTGCCGGCGGCGTTGGCAATGCAGGCCAGGCTGTGGGGTCGATCAACCCTGCAACCGCGGCGCTGCGCTAAGAAGGGGCAATTCATGAATAGCCGCCTCTACCACGTGATTTTGGGCACAGCACTGGCCGCCACGCTTGGCGCCGGGGCCGCACAGGCCGGGCCAGATCGCCCCGCCCCGCGCAAGGGTCATCCCGCCCCCCGCGCGGCTGCCCCCCGCATCGCCATGCGCGCGCCCATGGCCGCTGCCCCCGGCGGCACGGCCAGCGCGCTCAACCCTCGCAACGACCTGCTCCTCTCGATCGGGCGTGGCCAGCTCATCAGCCTGCCCGGCCCGATGAAGGACGTGTTCGTGGCCGACGAGCGCATCGCCGATGTGCAGGTCAAGTCGAACAACCAGCTCTACGTCTATGGGCGCGGCGCCGGCGAGACGACCATCTATGCCAGCAACGCTGCCGGCCAGATGGTCTTCTCGACCAATGTGCGCGTGGGCAGCAACATCGACAGCGTCGACCAGATGCTGCGCGTGGCCATGCCCAATGCGACGATCAACGTGCTGACCATGGGCAACAACACCGTGCTGCTGACCGGCACAGTGGCCCAGCCCGAGGACTCGGCCGAGGCCTCGCGCCTTGTCACGGCTTATCTGGGCAAGGAATCCAACGTCATCAGCCGCCTCAAGACGGCAACGCCGCTGCAGGTCAACCTGATGGTGCGCATCGCCGAAGTGACGCGCTCGCTGGCGCGCACGCTGGGCACCAACCTGACCAGCGCCGTGTCGAGCACCAGCAATGGCATCCATTTCGGCATCGCCAACGGCAGCAACCAGGGCTCGATCACCACGAGCGGCAGCACCACGACCTATACGATGCCCAGCAACCTCACCAGCTCGGCCGCGATCGCGCTGGCGGGCAAGGTGGCGGGCATGGACCTGCTCGGCTCGCTCGACATTGGCGAGCAGGCCGGCCTGGTGACCACGCTGGCCCAGCCCAACCTGACCGCGCTTTCGGGCGAGACGGCCGAGTTCCTGGCTGGCGGCGAATACCCCATCCCGATGTCCTCGGGGCTTGGCACGGTCAGCGTCGAATACAAGAAATACGGCGTGAGCCTGAGCTATACGCCCACGGTTCTGTCGAACGGACGCATCTCGCTGCGCGTGCGCCCCGAAGTGTCCGAACTCTCGAGCGACGGCGCGGTCACGATCAGCGGCTATTCGATCCCCGCGCTCAGCACGCGCCGGGCCGAAACCACCGTCGAGCTGGGTTCGGGCCAGAGCTTCATGATCGCCGGGCTGCTGTCGAACAAGGCAACGCACACGATCAACAAGATCCCGGGCGCGGGCGACCTGCCGGTGCTGGGCAACCTGTTCAAGTCGACCAGCTTCCAGAAGGGCGAGACCGAACTGGTGATCATCGTCACCCCCTATCTGGTCAAGCCGGTCGACGACGCGCAGATCCGCCTGCCCACCGACGGGTTGCAAACCCCTGACGAAGTGCAGCGCACGCTGGGCAACATGATTACCGATGCGCATTCGGGCGCGACGCGGGCAGGCCCAACGGCCGCTGGCACGCAGCGCGCGCCAGCGCCGGTCAATGCCCCCGCATCGCCCGCCCCTGCACCTGCACCAGCTGCCACCGGTTCTGCCAACCCCGGCTTCAACCTGAACTGAGCGAGACGAGGATGAAACCTGTGTTCCACATGCTTGCCCGCTCGGCTCCGTTGCTGCTCGTGCTGCCTCTGGCGGCCGGGCTTGGCGGCTGCACCATGGCGTCCAATCGCTCGCTCACCAGCGTGCACCAGCCGGTCGTCTCGCACACCGCGCTGGCGCTTGATCTGGCCACCACGCCCGACGGCCTGCCCGCCTATGAGCAAAAGCGCCTGGCCGACTGGTTCGATGCGCTGGCGCTGCATTATGGCGATCAGGTCACCATTGACGACCCGGCGCAAAACCCCCGCACCCGCGCTGCCGTGCGCGCTCTGGTGGCGGCCCACGGGCTGGTTCTGGGCAGCCAGCCGGTGAATGCCGCGGCCGGCGCGCCCGGCCTGCTGCGCGTGAACGTGGTTCGCGCCGTCGCCAACGTGCCCGGCTGCCCCGACTGGAGCAGCAATGTCGAGGCCAATCTGCGCAACGCCACCAGCACCAATTACGGCTGCGCCACCAACAGCAATCTGGCCGCGATGATCGCCAACCCCGACGATCTGCTGCATGGCGCCACCGACACGGGCAACACCAGAACGGCAACTTCCGACAAGGCCATCGCCTCGTATCGCGCTGCAAAGCCGACCGGCGAGGGTGGCCTCAAGAAAACCAGCGGGAACTGAGCCATGAACGCACCCTGGAAAGCCGGTCACCTCCAACGCGACAGCTTCGCCGCCTATGTCAGCGACGATGCCTCGCTCGATATCGTACGCCCGATTGCCGCCGACATGGGCTGGGCGCCCGAGAAATGCGTGAAGGGCGGGCTGCGCCAGGCGGTGCAGGCGCTCTCGGTCACCTCGAGCCCGGCCATCCTGATGGTCGACCTCTCGGAATGCACTGACCCGCTCAACGACATCAACGCGCTGGCCGAAGTGTGCGAGCCGGGCACGCTGGTCATCGCCATCGGCCAGATCAACGATGTGCGGCTGTATCGCGACCTGCTGGCCAGCGGCATCCACGACTATCTGCTCAAGCCGCTGTCGGGGGCGCATCTGCGCGATTCCCTCACTCAGGCGCAGGCGGTCTTTTCGTCCCCGCGCGGCGGCGAGGGCGCGCCTGCACGCTCGCACATCTCGACCGCGGTGATCGGCACGCGCGGCGGGGCCGGCGCCTCGACGCTGGCCACTTCGCTGGCCTGGCTGTTCTCGGCCGACCACAAGCTGCCCACCGCCCTGCTCGACCTCGACATCCACTTTGGCACCGATGCGCTTACGCTCGATCTCGAGCCGGGCCGGGGCCTGACCGATGCCATCGAGAACCCCAGCCGCATCGACGGCCTGTTCATCGAGCGGGCCATGATCCGCTCGAACGACAATCTCTCGATCCTCTCGGCCGAAGCGCCCATTTCGGCGCCGCTGCTCACCGATGGCAGCGCCTTTGTCCAGCTGCAGGAAGAGTTCCGCCAGTCTTTCGAGATGAGCGTGATCGACATGCCGCGCAGCATGCTCATCAACTTTCCGCATGTGCTGGCCGATGTGAACCTGGTCGTCGTGGTGACCGAGCTGACGCTGGCCGGCGCGCGCGATACCATCCGCATCCTCTCGTGGCTCAAGGCCAATGCCGGCCACGCGCCGGTACTGCTGGTGGCCAACAAGGTGCACGCCAGCCAGAGCGAAATCAGCCGCGCCGATTTCGAGGCTTCGGTCGAGCGCAAGCTGAGCCATGCCATCCCCTATGACCTGAAGGCGGCCACCCACGCGGCCAAGCTGGGCCAGACCTTTGCCGAGGCCAATCGCGCGGCAAAGGCGGGAATTGTCCTGCGCGACATCGCGCAGGCGCTGCGCTCGGCCGGCGAAGGTCCGACCGAAGGCGACGCCAAGGCCGCGCCCGCCAAGGACGAGAAGAAATCGCTGCTGGGCAAACTCGATCTTAAAGGCCTGCTGGCCAAGAAGGAAAAGGTGGCCGCACCGGCGCGCTAAGGCACGCCGTGGCCTCCTGGGAAGGACGCAACGCCATGGACAATATCCAGTTTCTGCTGATCGCGCTGGGCGCCGCGGCAATGCTGGCAATGGTGGTGCTGGCCTTCTCGGGGCCCTCTGCCGACAAGGAGCGCACGCGCCGCCTGCAAGGCCTGCGGGTGCGCCATTCCGAAAGCCCGCAGGACAAGGTCGAGGCGCAGATGCGCAAGGCCGTGGCCGCGCGTCGCCCGCAAATGCGCGCCATCGCCGGCTCTGAATCGCGCATCGCCGCCCTCGAGATCCGCCTGCACCGCACCGGCAAGAACTGGACCGTGCAGCAATATTTTTATGGCTGCCTTGGCGTGGCCGGGGTGGTCACGCTGCTGGTCTGGGCCAAGAGCGGCGTGCTGCTGCTGGCGCTGCTGGTGGGTATCGCGGCGGGTGCCGGCCTGCCGCATGTGGTCGTGGGCTTTCTGGTCAACAAGCGCGCCGATGCCTTCACCGCCAAGTTTCCCGATGCCATCGAACTGCTGGTGCGCGGCCTTCGCTCAGGTCTGCCCGTGACCGAGACGCTGACGGTGGTCTCGGGCGAGATTCCAGGGCCGGTGGGCGAGGAGTTCAAGCTCATCACCGAGCGCATCCGCATTGGCCGCAGCATGGATGACGCGCTGCAGGACACCGCCGACCGCCTCAACATGCCCGAGTTCAACTTCTTCTGCATCACGCTTGCCATTCAGCGCGAAACCGGCGGCAATCTGGCCGAAACACTGGCCAACCTGTCGGACGTGCTGCGCAAGCGCGCGCAGATGAAGCTCAAGATCAAGGCGATGAGCTCGGAATCGAAGGCTTCGGCCTATATCGTGGGCAGCCTGCCCTTCATGGTGTTCATCATGATCGAATGGGTAAACCCCACCTATCTGGCCGGCTTCTTCACCGACCAGCGGCTGATGCTGGCGGGCCTTGTCGGCATGTTGCTGATGAGCACCGGCGCCTTCATCATGCGCCAGATGATCAATTTCGAGATCTGAGGAGGCAAGGCAGATGCAACCGGCCCATCCCCAGTTCTTCGGCATCGATGTCGTGCTGATCGGCACGCTGCTGGCGGCGGTCGCCGCGCTGATGGTGCTTTTCGTTATCTACACGGCATTGACCGTGCGCGACCCCATGCAAAAGCGCGTCAAGGCCCTGAACGAGCGGCGCGAGCAGCTCAAGGCCGGCATCATGGCCGTCACGCCCAAGAAGCGCGCGCAGATCGTGCGCCGTTCCGAAGCGACCGATGCCATCCGCGACTTCCTCGACAAGCTCAAGGTGTTGCAGGACAGCCAGGTCAACGATGCCCAGCAGAAGCTGGCGCAGGCCGGCATCCGCAACAAGGAATGGGCCGTGGGCGTCATTCTGGGCCGCATGGTCATGCCCATCGTGCTGGGCGGCATTGCCGCGCTCATGATCTACGGCATCGACTATTTCCCCGAATGGAGCTCGTTCAAGCGCTTCATGGGTTTTGCGGTGATGACCATCGCGGGTTACAAAGGCCCCGATCTCTACGTCTCGAACCTCATTTCCAAGCGCACCGCGGCCATCCGCAAGGGGTTGCCCGACGCGCTCGACCTGCTGGTCATCTGCGCCGAGGCGGGCCTCACGGTCGATGCCGCCTTCAGCCGCGTGGCCAAGGAGCTGGGCCGGGCCTATCCCGAACTGGGCGATGAGTTCGCGCTGACCGCCATCGAGCTGTCGTTCCTGTCGGAACGGCGGCAAGCGTTTGAGAACCTGGCCTATCGCGTGGCGCTCGATTCGGTGCGCGGCGTGGTGACCACCATGATCCAGACCGAGAAATACGGCACGCCGCTGGCCAGCGCGCTGCGCGTGCTCTCGGCCGAATTCCGCAACGAGCGCATGATGCGCGCCGAGGAAAAGGCAGCCCGCCTGCCGGCCATCATGACCGTGCCGCTGATCCTGTTCATCCTGCCGGTGCTGTTCATCGTCATTCTGGGGCCGGCGGCCTGCTCGATCGCTGACGCCTTCTCGAACGGGTCGACCAAGCCGCATTAATGGCAAGCGCGAGGAGGCACTCCTCGCGCCCACGCCGCTTACCTCAGCGCCCGCCCCGCGACAGCATCCAGCATCGCCACCAGCTTTGGATCGCGCGCGGCAGGCCCCGTGGCCAGCGCATGGCTTAGCGCGGTATCGATGGGGCTTGCCTCGCGCTCCTCGGGCAGCAGGGCGGCAAATTCGACCAGCGCCGCCTTGGCCAGCGCGGCATTGGCGTGCATCGTGGCAAACACCTCGGCCGCCTCAACGCCGGCCTCCTCCTCGCGCCAGCTGTCATAGTCGGTCACCATGCCCAGCAGCGCATAGGGCAGCTCGGCCTCGCGGGCCAGGCGCACCTCGGGAAAGGCAGTCATGCCGATCACATCGGCGCCCCAACCACGATACATCACGCTTTCGGCGCGGGTCGAAAACTGCGGCCCCTCGATGGCGATATAGGTGCCGCGCGGATGCACCGTGCCGCCCGCCCGGTGCGTGGCCAGCGCCAGCATCTGCGCCAGACGCGGGCACACCGGGTCGGCCAGCGACACATGCGCGACAAGGCCCGGCCCGAAAAAGCTGCCCACGCGGCCCTGTGTGCGGTCGATCAGCTGGTCGACGGCAATGAAGTGGCCCGGCGCATATTCCTCGCGCAAAGACCCGATGGCCGAGAGCGAGACAAGATCGGTCACCCCGCAGCGCTTGAGCACGTCGATATTGGCGCGATAATTGATGTGCGAGGGCGGAATGCGATGCCCCCGGTCGTGCCGCGCCAGAAACGAGAAGCGCACACCCCCCAGCGTGCCCTGCACCACCGGCGAGGACGGCTCGCCAAACGGGCTTTCGACCGCGATCTCCTGAGCGTCCTCGAGGCCGATCCCCTCGGTCAGCCCCGAACCGCCGATCACCCCGATATGCCAGCCGGCCATGCCCTGTCTCCTGATCTTATGAAATGCCTGCGCCCTGCCAGCCGATTGTTACAGGCTGACCGGCGCCGGGCGGCTTTACCGCTGCACCAGAATGCCCGCCACCACGAAATCGTTGAGATGAGCGCGGTATCTGTCGCGCAATCCCTCGTCCAGCTCGTCGATGGCGGCGCAATAGCGCAGCACATGGCGCGAGGTGAAAAAGCGGTCGGCCGCGCCGATCACGGTGAAATAGAAGAATTGCGGATCGACCGGGCGGAACACCCCCCGCGCCACCCCCTCGCCTATCAGCCGCTCATAGGCGTCGAGCAGCGGCTTGAGGCAGGTGTCGGCAATGCGCTGGCCCTCGGCCGCATCGCTCTCGCGGATGAGGCGCATGAGCAGGCCGTGGATGTAGGGCGTACGGAAAAACGTGTTGGCCACCGCCGACATGTGCAGGCGCAATTTCGTCTCGGGGTCGGCGTCCTTGGCCAGCAGCGTGTCGACGGCCTTGAGGATGGCGGCAAAGTCGCGCTCGAGCAAAGCGCGCAGCAGCCCCGCCTTGTTGCCAAAGTAATATTTCACCAGCGCCGAATTCAGCCCCGATGCCGCCGCCAGCTCGGACAACGAGATATCGACCGTATCGCCATCGCGCATGAGCACGCCCGCCGTGTCGAGCAATTGCGCGCGCGCCTGCACTTGCGGCGCCTCGGTGCCGGATGAGGGCTGGTTGTGCGTGGCTGTCATGTCTTTTGCCCTGATCGGGCGCCCGTCGCCCCGCGCCCGGGTTTAACCGAACGACTAAACATACGAAGCTATCGACAATCGGCCCGCCGCGCAAATGGCCAAAAGGCGAAAAAGGCGGACAGGCAAAGCTGTCCGCCTCCATTCGTTTGCGAGGCCGCCCTTGGGCGCGGCCTCAGGGCAGGCTCACGCCACGGTGATCGCCAGCGCGCCGTCGCCCTCGTCGATGGTCACATTCGAGCCATCGGGGATGTTGCCGGACAGCAGTTGCTCGGCCAGCGGGTCCTGCAGATAGCGCTGTACCGCCCGCTTCAAGGGTCGCGCGCCATAGACCGGATCATACCCCACCCGGCCCAGCCACCGCTCGGCCGCATCGGTCAGGTCGAGCGTGATCTTGCGATCCTTGAGCAGCTTTTGCACCCGCGCCACCTGGATCTCGACGATCGGCCCCATGTGTTCCTGGCCAAGGCGATGGAACAGGATGATCTCGTCCAGACGGTTGAGGAACTCGGGCCGGAAATGCCCGCGCACCACATCCATCACCTGCGGCTCGACCGTCTCGACATCCTGCCCTTCCTCGAGGTTGGCCAGATACTGGCTGCCCAGATTGCTGGTCAGGATGATGAGCGTGTTGGTGAAATCAACCACACGCCCCTGCCCATCGGTCAGACGGCCATCGTCGAGGACCTGCAGCAGCACGTTGAACACATCGCTGTGGGCCTTCTCCACCTCGTCGAACAGCACGACCTGATAGGGCCGCCGCCGCACCGCCTCGGTCAGAACGCCGCCCTCGTCATAGCCGACATAGCCCGGAGGGGCGCCGATCAGCCGCGAGACGGAATGCTTCTCCATGAACTCGCTCATGTCGATGCGCACCATCGCGCTGTCATCGTCGAACAGGAAGCCGGCCAGCGCCTTGGTCAGCTCGGTCTTGCCCACGCCCGTCGGGCCAAGGAAGAGGAAGCTGCCCAGCGGACGGTTGGGGTCCTGCAAACCGGCGCGGGCGCGGCGCACCGCCTTGGACACGGCCACCACCGCATCCTTCTGCCCGATCACCCGCTTGCCGATCACCTCTTCCATGCGCAGCAGCTTTTCCCGCTCGCCTTCCAGCATGCGGTCGACCGGCACGCCGGTCCATTTGCTGACCACGGCGGCAATGTCATCGGCGGTCACTTCCTCGCGCAGCATGGCGTTTTGCGCCTGAGACTGCGCCTCGGAAAGCTGACGCTCCAGATCTGGGATGCGGCCATAGGACAGCTCGCCCGCGCGGGCCAGATCGCCCTTGCGCTGCGCCTGCTCCAGCTCGATGCGGGCTGCATCAAGCTGTTCCTTGATCTTGCCCTCGGCGGCAATCTTGTCGCGCTCGTTCTGCCAACGAGTCGTCAGCTCGGCAGACTTCTGCTCGGCATTGGCCAGTTCCTCGCGCAGGGTCGCCAGCCGATCCTTCGACGCCTGATCCGATTCCTTGGCCAGCGCCATTTCCTCGATCTTGAGCTGGATGATCCGCCGGTCGAGGTTTTCGATCTCCTCGGGCTTGCTCTCCACCTCCATGCGGATGCGGCTTGCGGCCTCATCCATCAAGTCGATCGCCTTGTCGGGCAGGAAACGGTCGGCAATGTAGCGGTTCGACAGCGTGGCTGCCGCAACAATCGCATTGTCCGCGATCCGCACGCCATGATGCAGCTCGTACTTCTCCTTCAGACCGCGCAGGATCGAGATCGTGTCCTCCACCGTCGGCTCGCCCACGAAAACGGGCTGGAACCGGCGCTGCAAGGCAGGGTCCTTCTCGACATACTTCTGGTATTCATCCAGAGTGGTCGCGCCGATGCAATGCAATTCGCCGCGCGCCAGGGCGGGCTTGAGCAGATTGCCCGCATCCATCGCGCCTTCGCTTTTGCCGGCCCCGATCAGCGTGTGCATCTCGTCGATGAACAGGATGATCTCGCCCTCGGCGCCCTTCACCTCGTCCAGAACCGCCTTGAGGCGCTCCTCGAACTCGCCGCGATATTTGGCGCCCGCAATCAGCGCGCCCATGTCGAGCGACATCAGGCGGCGATGCTTGAGGCTGTCGGGCACATCGCCATTGGCAATGCGCAGCGCAAGGCCCTCGGCAATCGCGGTCTTACCCACGCCCGGCTCGCCAATCAGCGCCGGGTTGTTCTTGGTGCGGCGGGCCAGGATCTGCACCGTGCGGCGGATTTCCTCGTCGCGGCCGATCACCGGGTCGAGCTTGCCATCCTTGGCCGCCTGCGTCAGATCGCGGGCATATTTCTTCATCGCGTCATAGGCGTTTTCGGCGCTGGCATTGTCGGCGCTGCGCCCGCCGCGCAGGGCCGTGATCGCCGCCTCCAGCCCCTGCGTGGTCACATTGGCCGCGCGCAGGGCTTGCCCCGCCGCCGTGGTGGTGGCCAGGGTCAGCGCCAGCAGAATGCGCTCGACGGTCACGAAGCTGTCGCCCGACATGGTCGCCAGCTGCTCGGCGCTGTCGAGCACCCGCACCGCATCGTTGTCGAGGCCCGGCTGCCCTTGCGCGCCGCTGCCCGACACCGCCGGGATCTTGCCCAGCGCCTTGTCGAGTTCGGCCCCGGCAATCGCCGGGTTGCCGCCCGCACGGGTCAGCAGGCCCGCGGCCATGCCTTCCTGGTCCTCGAGCAGGGCCTTGAGGATATGCTCGGGCGAAATGCGCTGGTGCGACAGGCGGATCGCCAGTGTCTGCGATGCCTGAAGGAAACCTTTGGCGCGATCGGTGAATTTTTCCAGATTCATGGGATCGGTGTCCTCCTGTTGGCCAAGAGATAGTGTTGCCCATGTGCAACACAAGGGGCTGGGTCAAATTTTGCGCGCAGACCGCCAAAAAAGACAAATTATGAAATATATCAGTTTATTAACTTCCCGCCCGCAAAAGCACCGGCGTCGGCGTGAATGCGCACGCCGTCGAGGAGCAGATTGATGACGCGACACAGCAATTTCCCCCGCCCCGCAGCAATACCCCGGCCCATGCTGGCTGTGGCCCTTGGCGCAGCGGCCCTGGCTGGCACCGCGCCGGCCATGGCCCAGGCCCCGCGGATCGACTATGAAAACCCCGACATGCAAATCTATGCCGGCCCGATCATCGGCTATGACAATGTGGCTGGCGACGGGCTGCTCAGCGGCAATCGCGCGGGCGTTACCTATGGCGGCGTGGTTGGCGCCGACAGCCGCCTTGGCGAGCGCACCCGCATTGGCGTCGAAGCCGAACTGACCGGCTCGACCACCAATCTCAAGCTGTTCGACACGGTTGGCAACTCGCTCAAGGTCGGGCTGGGCCGCGACATCTATGTCGGCGCCAAGTTCGGCTATTTCATCGCCCCCAAGGTGCAGGCCTATCTCAAGGCAGGCTACACCAACCAGCTGGGCACGCTGGATTTCTATGATGCCAGTGGCGTCAACTGGGGCCACTTTACCCAAAGCCAGAGCGGTTATCGCGTGGGCGCGGGCGCTGAATACATGATGGGTCATGCCCGCATGCGCCTCGAATACCGCTACTCCGACTATGGCAAGCTCAAGGTCAACGGCGTCGACACCGGCATGTCCTTCAGCCGCCATCAGGTCATGGCCGGCATGCTCTACGGCTTCTGACCGGTGAGGGGCGGCCAAAACGCGCCGCCCCTCCCCTTTTGTTCATCCCCCGTTGGCATCGCGCCGCTAGGCCTCTAGCCTGACTATCCCGCGGTGCTTGCCCAGCCTGTCGCATCGCTGCTCATCAAAGGACCTGCGCATGCGACCCTTCATCCTCACTGGCGCCTCGCTGATGGCGCTGGCGCTGCTGGCCCCCGGCCTGGCCGCCGCCCAGGCGCCGCAGCCCATCGTCCCGCCCGCCAGCGCGCCGGTTCCCCCGCCCGCCTCGCTGCCCTCGCTGGTCGCCTCGGTCGACATCCCCTACACCCGCTTCACGCTCAAGAATGGCCTGACCGTGCTGGTCCACACCGACCGCAAGGCGCCGATCGTCGGGGTCACCACCTATTACCGCGTGGGGTCCAAGAACGAGCCGCGCGGCCACACCGGCTTTGCCCACCTGTACGAGCACCTGTTCTTTGGCGGCAGCGCCAACGTGCCCAATTTCGACGTGCCGCTCGAGGCGGCCGGCTCGACCGCGACCAATGGCTCGACCTGGTATGATCGCACCAACTATGTCGAGACCGTGCCCAAGGGCGCCCTGCCGCTGGCCCTGTTCATCGAGAGCGACCGGATGGGCCACCTGCTGCCCGCCGTCACCCAGGACAAGCTCGACAAGCAGCGCGGCGTGGTCGAAAACGAGAAGCGGCAGGGCGACAACCAGCCCTATGGCCTGCTGCAATATATCGTCTCTGACGCGCTGTTCCCTATCGGCCACCCCTATCGCCACACCACCATCGGCTCGATGCAGGATCTGGACGCGGCAACGCTGACCGATGTGCGCCAGTGGTTTACCGGCCACTATGCGCCGGGCAATGTCGTGCTGGTGCTCTCGGGCGATATTGACGAAGCCACCGCCCGCCCGCTGGTCGAGAAATACTTTGCCGACATTCCCGCCGGGCCAAAGGTCGCGCCCGTTGCCGCCGGCCCGGTCACCCTGCCCGCGCCCGTGCGCCGCGAGATTACCGACAATGTCGCCACCACGCGGCTGTACCGCAGCTGGAGCGGGCCTGGCACCAACGATCCCGACGCGATGGCGCTTGCAGTCGGCATGGACATTCTGGGCGGGCTTGCCTCCTCGCGGCTCGACAATGCGCTGGTGCGCGGGCAGCAACTGGCCGTGGGCGTAACGGCCGAGGACGAGCAGCACGAGGCCATCTCGGTGCTCTCGGCCTCGATGGACGTGAAGCCGGGCACCGATCGCGCCGCCGCCGAGGCCGCCTTCGACGCCGAAATCGCGCGCTTCCTGAGCGAAGGCCCCACCGCCGACGAGGTGCGCCGTTCGGCCACCCGCACGCTGTCTTCGCAGATCGATGCGCTGCAGGTCGTGGGCGGCATGGGCGGCAAGGGCGCCACGCTGGCCGAGGGCCTGCTCTATTCGAACGATCCGGCCCGCTACAAGGTCGAGCTGCAGGAGATCGCCAGCCTGACCCCCGCGCAGGTGCAGGCCGCCATGCGCAAGTGGCTGGGCCGCCCGGCGGTGCAGATCGTCATATCGCCCGGCAAGCGCACACTCTCGGGCGACAGCATGGGCGGCTGGGGCGATGAAGGCACCCACCCGGCCCCGCCCGCCGATCCGCACAAGCCCGTGGCCCCGGTGGCCGCCGGGCCAAAGCGCGTGGCGCCCGCTGTTGCGCCGGTTGGCGCGCTGGCCTTCCCGGCGGTGCAGCGTGCGCGCCTGTCGAACGGCATCGTGGTCACGCTGGCCCGGCGCACGGCCATTCCCAAGCTCTCGCTCTCGATCGGGTTTGACGCAGGGATTGCCGCCGATGCGCTCGATACGCCCGGCACCCAGGGGCTGATGCTGGCCATGCTGAAGGAAGGCACCCGCGCCGATGCCGATGGCGGCACCGCCCGCACCACCACGCAGCTGCTCGAGGCCGAGGAGCGGCTGGGCGCGAGCATTGCCAGCAGCGCCTCGATGGACCAGTCGGGCGTCAGCCTGAACGCGCTCACGGCCAATCTGGCGCCATCGCTCGATCTGCTGGGCGATGTGGTGCGTCACCCGGCCTTTGCCCCGGCCGATGTCGAGCGCGTCAAGAACCAGCGGCAGGCGGCACTGGCGCAAACGCTGGCCAGCCCGCAGGGGATGGCGCTGCGGGCCATCTCGCCGCTGCTGTTTGGCGCAGGCCACCCCTATCGCTTTGCCAGCGACGGGCTGGGCGATGCGGCCTCGCTGGCGCGGCTGGACGCGGCTGCCCTGCACGCCGCGCATGACCGATGGCTGCGGCCCGATCTGGCGCGCATCACCGTGGTGGGCGACATCACCATGGAGCAATTGCTGCCCCAGCTCGAGCGCGTGTTCGGCCACTGGGCAGCGCCCGCAACGCCCAGGCCGGTCAAGGCGATCGACGCCGCCGTGCCCGCGCCCTCCCCGCGCATCGTGCTGATCGACCGGCCCGACAGCCCGCAATCGGTGATTGTGGGGGGCCGCGTGCTGCCCGTGACGGGCCGCGCGCCCAACCAGGAAGCGCTCGATCTGGCGAACGAGGTACTGGGCAGCGATTTCCTCTCGCGCCTCAACCTCGACATCCGCGAGGAGAAGAGCTGGTCCTATGGCGTGCAAACCGTGCTGCGCCGGCCGCTGGGGGCGCGCTCGCTGCTGGTCTTTGCCCCGGTGCAGACCGACCGCACCGGCGATTCGATCAAGGCGATCATGGCCGACATGGCCGAATTTCCGGCGAAAAAGCCCGTCGCTGCCGAGGAATTGCAGCGCGTGACCGACGGCAATATCCGCTCGCTGCCCTCGTCCTACGAAACCAACGGGCAGGTGCTGGGCGCCATCACGACGAATGACGTGCTGGGCCGGCCCGACAATTACATGGCGACGCTGGCCGATCGCTTTCGCGCGGTCACGGCGCAGCGCATCGACACGGCCGCGCGCGAGTACCTGCAACCTGGCGGGCTGATCTATGTGGTGGTGGG
>DATMUT010000581.1:0-2421 GCA_035563755.1 Novosphingobium sp. | reverse complement strand
CGCTGGCCGGTCCGGCCTTCTGCCAGCGGGGCGTTCATGCGCTTGCCTCGCTGTTGTTCAGGCTGCCGTTGCTGACCTGCGTGCCGGCGCAAAAGGCGGCAAAGGCGCGGGCGGTATCGGCCATGCTGTCGGGGCGGGGGTGGGTATGGGCGTCGCTTGCCAGTTCCGCCAGGCTGGCGGCGTGGGCAAAGGCCGGGTCGGCATGGGCAAAGGCCAGCGTGGGCACGCGCACCGCCGCCCATGCCGCTGCCGGATCGGCAAGGGCCAGCGCCGCGCGGGCGGCATCGCCCCAATAGGCCGGCTGCTTCAGCATGGCGGTCAGCGCATCGTGCAGCGCTGCGCCATCAAACAGCGGCGGCAGGCGGCGCATGGCAGCCTGCGACAGGTCGAACCAGGGCCACTGCGCCTCGCCATCGCGCAGATAGTGCCAGATGCGGTGCAGGTGGCTGCCCCCTTGCGCGTCGAAGGCGAAATCGGGGCACAGGCGGGTGGCGATGGCGGCGTTGCTGGCCGCATCGAGCGAGGGCGCGCCATCAACCGCCAGCGCCCGCACCAGATCGGGGTGCCGCCCGGCCAGCAATGCGCCAATAGGCGCCGCCCAGCCGATGGCCACCACCGCCACCGGCCCTGCGCCAATCGCGCGCAGCATGGCGGCCAGTGCATCGGACATCGCCTCGGCGGTGGCGCCGGGCAGGGCATCGCTTTCGCCAAGGCCCGGCAGTTCGGGCACGATGGAGGCCATATGCGGCGCAAGTGCCTGAGCCCAGGCGTGGGCGTGCAGCGCGGTCGGCGCGCCAATCACCAGCGCCGCCGGGCCATGGGCGTGATCGCCGTGACGGGTGATGCGCATTTGCCCGTGAGGCAGGTCGACATAGGCCATGGCAGCCTGTTCGGCCTGCGCCGCCGGCGCGCGGACAAAGGCCGGAGCTTCGGCCAGCGTGCCCTCGAGCCACGTGAGCCAGGCCTCGCGATTGGCCGGCAGGCTTTGCACCTGCACCTGCGCGCTGCCCACTGCCTGTGCGCGCGGCAGGAAGCCGTGCAGCACGTCGTCGGCGCGGGCGGCGACCAGTGTGGGGCAGGTCACGCGGCCCAGGGCCGGCGCCGGATCATAGCGCATCGCCGCGCCATAGGCGCTCGAATAGGCTGGCCCCGCGCTCATCAGGTCGATCAGATAGTCGGCCATCCATTCGGGCGAGGGCGCCTCCATGGCAATGCGCTTGTCGGGCGTGGAGGTGAACCAGGGGAACCAGCGCAGCATATCGCGCGTGCGGCTCCATTCGCGGGCCAGATAGGCGCCGGCATCGTCGATCTCGAAGGGGCGCATGTAGGCGGCGATGAAATCCGCGCTGGCCAGCGTTTCGGGCATCGACAGGCCATCGAGCACCAGCAGGCAGGGCGTGGTCAGCCCCGAGTGCTGCGCATGGTCGACATAGGCCAGCGCGATCTTGGCGCTGGTGTGCGTGGCGTAAAGCGGCGCGCCCTCAAGGCCGAGCGCGGCGAGCGTTGCCGCCAGCGCCTTGCCGAAGTCCTCGATGACCGGGGTGCTCAGGGCCAGCGGGTCGGAATTGCCATAGCCGGGCGTGTCGAGCCCGACGACGCGGAACCGCCGCCCCAGCACGCGCATCGTTTCGTCGTGCAGCCGCGAGGAGCGGGGCGAGTCATGCAGCATGACCACCACTGGCGCATCGGCATTGCCCGCCTCGCGGTAGTGAACCAGTGCGCCGCCCGACACCACGTAGCCGCGCCGCAGCGCACTGTTTGCCTTTGCCATCATCATCGCTTCCTTGTCGCCCCGTCAGAACGCCCATGCGCTTGCCGATTCAGGCCAGAACAGCCCATTCAACGGCGAAGCGAGCCAACGGGAAATGCGCTAAATATGATATATGAATATGTGTATTTGTGTGGCATGAACCTGCCCTTGTCCAGAGCGAAACGCCCATGCCCAAAGCGGTATGGCGCAGCAGGCCTGGCAATCGTTCACCTGGCGGATGAGGGCGAATATTTTGGCCAATGGCTCGATGGCGGCCGGCATTGCGATGCCGCCCGTGCAGATCAGCAGCGACAGGCGCGACAGCGCGCGCGGATGGTCGGTTGTGGCCGCTGCCATGGTGGGTGTGGCGCTGGGGCTCAGCCCGCTGCCGTTCTACACCATCGGCATGTTCGCGCCCGAACTGGCCCACGCCTTCGGCTGGAGCTTTACCGCGCTCATGGGCTCGGTCACGGTGCAGTCGCTGGTGGTGATGGGTTCCGGGCCGGCGGCCGGCTTTGCGCTCGATCGCTATGGCGCGCGGCCGGTGGCGCTGGTGTCGCTGGCGCTGTTCGGCCTGTGTTTCATGAGCCTTGGCCTGTCGGGCGCGAATTTGTGGCTGTATTACGCGCAATGGGTGGTGATGAGCATCCTTGGCGCGGGCACGCTTTCGG
>DATMUT010000580.1:0-4737 GCA_035563755.1 Novosphingobium sp. | reverse complement strand
GGGCGGCGCAACCTCAGCGCCGCCCGAAATGGTGATCAGAACGCTTTTGTGACCTGCAAACTGATGATTCGGCCATAGATATTGGCGTTCGACGGGTCGAACGTGCCATAGCTGGTGCTGGTCTGGGTGAGCACGACCGGCGGGTCGAGGTCAAACAGGTTCTGGATGTTGACCGCAAGGCGCACACCCTTGAGCAGGCTGCTTTGCGCGGGCACGGTATAGTTCAAGCCAAGGTCTACCGTCGTCCACGAAGGCACCTTGGAGGGTGAGGAGCCGGTGACCGGAATGGTGTTGGTATAGCTGCCGACATAGTTGACGAACAGGTTGGCTGCCAGGCCATTGCGGCTCCAGCCGATCTGCCCGCGCCCGCGCAGCGACACCGGATAGTAATAGGTGCCCAGCACATCGACCGTCGCGCCGCCGGCCACGGTCTGCACCGTCTGGTTCAGGATCTTGGTGACGTTGAGCGCGAAGTTCCAGCGGCCCACGCGGCTGTCGGTCATGTAGTTGAGCTGGAAATCCAGCCCGTCCTGAAAGGTCGAGGCGGCATTGGCCGAACGCCCGTCGATGATGACATTGACCGTGCAGGCGTTGAACACCGTGGCCTTGTAGAGCACCGGATTGGACGCCAGGAAATTGGCCAGCACCGGGTCATAGGTCGAGGTATTGCCAGCAACGCAGGTCGAGGGGTTGTGCACCGGGATGACGTAATTGCTGTAGAGCGCGGCATTGGTGGCGTTTGACAGGAACAGCGCGGTGTTCTGGCCGATGATCTGGTTGGAATAATGGGTGTTGTAATAGGTGGCCGAGAATTTCAGCCCCGTGCCCACCGGCTTGAAATCGAAGCCCAGCGACCAGGTCGAGGCGGTTTCGGGCGTGAGGTGCTGGTTGGCGCCAATGATCTCGTAGGCGCTGGAATAGCCGGGAAACAGCGTGCCAATATCGCTGCGGCCCGAATTGTTCAGCCATGGAATGCCTGTCAGCCCGGCCGAGAAGTTGAGCGGGTTGGTGTCGGTCAGCGCCGGCGCGCGGAACGAGGTGCCCCACGAGCCGCGGATCGACAGGCCGCTGGTCACGTCCCATGTGGCGCCGATCTTGGGGTTGGTGGTGCTGCCAAAGTCGGAATAGCGGTCGTAGCGGAAGGCCGCGTCGATGTTGAAGGCGCGCACGAAGGGCACGTGCATGTCGGGCCCCACCACCGGCACGAACACCTCGGCAAAACCCGAGATGGTCGAGCGGTGCACAGCTGTGTCGTTGTTGACCAGATAGGCGTTGTCGGTGGGGTCGTTGTTGTCGTTGGTGTTGCTGGCGTTGATCAGGTGCTGGCGGTTATAGGCGAATTCGACGCCCGCGGCGGTGCGCAGGTCGCCGCCCGGCAGGCTGAACACCGGCCCGTTGGCCTTGAGCACGCCGTCCCAGAAGGTGTTGTACGACCATTGCGTGTTCGACCCCATGAAGGTGGCATATTGCGCCGAGGTGAGCGGAGTCGAGCTGTAGGGGTTGATGTTGCCGGCGGTGATTTGCGCGGCCAGCGCCGCCATGTTGGGGTTGTTGCCATAGTTGCAGATGCCGCAGGTGGAGTCATGGGCATAGGTCACATAGCCCTCGATCTTCCAGTTATGTGCCATGCGGTTGGCAAATCCGCCCGTCACGCTGATCGTCTCGCTGGGGTTCGAGGTGACGGTGCGCCCGTTGAAGAAGGTGAGCGCGTTGACGGCCACGGTCTGCGCATTGCCGCCGCCGCAATAGCTGCTGGTGGCAGCTGCGCCCGATGGCGCGCCGGTGATGTAGTAAGGGCTCCCCTCGCACACCGTCACATTGTTGCCGATGGTGGAGTTGTTGTACGACTGCGACTGGGTGTTACGCTTGGTGTAGAAGCTTTCGACAAACAGCGAGAGCGAGGGCGTGACATCCTGGTTGATGAATACGGCGGCCTGATCGCGCGTCTGCCGGCCCAGGTAATCGTTGTAATCCGAGGCGTCGAGCGTGTTGGCGCCCGATGTCAGGCTGGAAAAGGTGGTGCCCGCGCCCGAACCTGCGGGAATGGAATAATAGCTGTAGCCGGTCGACGAGTTGCCCACCACCATCGTTGGGCCGGCAGCCTGCACGGTGGCATTGTTGGTGCGCAGGTCGGGCAGGCCGAAAGAGCGCAGGTCGCCGCGCAGGAAGCGCGACTTGCCGGCATTCATCGCCTGCCTGAACTCGTGGTCATAGGTGATGATGATGTTGCCGCTCGACCAGCTGTGGCCGCCCACCATCGAGACGCCCCAGGTGTTGTGATAGCGGTCGAACGTATCGCGGCCCGACACTTCGACGCCGTCGTATTTCTTGCGCAACACATAGTTGATCACGCCCGAAATCGCGTCAGAGCCATAGATGGCCGAATTGCCGTCGCTCACCACTTCCACACGCTCCAGGGCGGCCAGCGGCACCTGGATGGCTTCGGTAAAGGTGGCAGCAGCCCCGCTTGGCACCACGCGCCGCCCGTCGACCAGCGTGAGCGTGGCCGAAGTGCCCAGCCCGCGCAGGTTGATGGCGGTGCCTTGCGTGCTGTTACCGCCATAGCCGGCTGTGCCGCCCTGACGGTAAACCGGCCCCGATCCGCCTGAATTGGGGTTGCTCTGCACTTGCGGCAGGGTTTGCAGCAGGTCGTTGGTGTTGGTCAGGCCTGTCGAAAGGATCTGGTTGCGATCGATCGCGATGGTTTCCGATCCCACCGGCTTCACGCCCGAGATGTTCGAGCCTGTGACGATGATGTCGGCGTTGGTGGGCTTGTCGCTGTCGGCGTCGGTGCTGCCGGCGGGCGGGGCGCTGTCGGTGGCGTCTGCGCCCGGCGCCGAGGCTGGCGTGGCGGTTGGCGCGGGGGCGGGGCCACCTGCCTGTTGCGCTTGGGCTGCATGGGCAGCCTGTCCCCACATCAGCGCCAGCGCCAGCGCCCCACCTGCAACACGCAGCTGTCCTTTCACGATCTTCACGTACCCCTCCTCGTTTTGCGAGGCCTGTTTGTGTGTGGCCCCATCGTTCTGTTGCGGGGGCGGCCGGGCGCGGAGCATCGCCCGCCGGCCGATGTATGCGGCGGCGTGAGTGATGCCCGGACATGCCGGTGACGGCATGATGCGATGTGCCGTTTGCCCCTGTGGCAGCGTTGTCATGCGGGCCGAAAATTTGGCCCTTTATGCAACTGCTGCCGGTTGCCGATTATGGCCAGGGCGCGCGAATAGCATAATAGAATCTGGGCATACGCTTATGTCAAAAGCGGCATGGGCAGCTCGCCTCTACTTTGTCGACAATTTCGTCGTCTATTTTTCATTTGCACCCCGGCCCATGCTGTCGGATCAACCGCGCCAGTAAAACGACCGGCGCCATCCGCGCGCTCCGGCGAGAGGAGGCTGAAGTGATCCCAACGCTGTTTTCGAACCGTGCGAAGGCTCTGGCGCAAGGCGTGGCGGCCAGTCTGCTGGCGGGGGCGATGGGGGCGATGGTAATGCCGGCCGCCCCGGCGCTGGCTCAGGAGGCGGCGCTTGTCCCATCGGCTGCCCCTGCCTCCTTTGGTCACTACCAGCCCCCGCGCAGCTTTACCGAGCAGGTGCGCTCGACCTTCTACGTGCGGGTGCGCGATGGCACGCGCCTGGCGGTCACGGTGGCGCGGCCCGCGCGCAATGGCGTTGCGGTCGAGGGGCGTTTTCCCGTCATCTGGCACCACACCCTCTCGGCCACGCAGGAGGCCGCCGATGGCACCGGCCCACGCGCGTCGGGCTTTCGCTCGATACCGGGGCTGACCGACTATGGCTATGTGGTGGTGCAGGTGGCGCGGCGCGGCAATGGCCAGTCGTTTGGCACCATGCGCGGCTATCACGAACGCAACGAGGATGAAGACGCCTATGAGATGATCGAGTGGCTGGCGGGCCAGCCCTGGTCGAACGGCAAGGTGGCCCAATATGGCTGCTCGAACACTGGCGATGCGGCCATGCATGCGCTTACCGTTGGCAATCCGCACCTCAAGGCGGTGTTTTCGGGTTGTTTCAGCTGGAACAAGTATGATGCGATGCGCCGGGGCGGCATCTTTGCGCAATGGGGCACCGGCCCCACCCGCACGGTCGAGCAGGACATGGCCATTCAGCCGGTCGATGCCGACAAGGACAAGACCCTGCTGCACGCCGCCGCGCTTGAACACCAGCGCGCAACGCCCCTGTTCGAACTGTGGAAGTCGATCCCCTGGCGCGACAGCTGGGCGCCCAGCGTGCAAAGCAATTTCTGGGCCGAGGGCAGCGTCTCCTCCTATGCCGATCAGGTGCGCCGATCGGGTGCGGCGGTCTATATCGTGGGGGGATGGCGCGATGAATTGCGCGATCAGGGGCTGATCGCCCATCTCAACATTCCCGGCTCGCGCATTCTCATCGGCAACTGGCTGCATTGCCAGAACGACGGTTTTGCGCTAGTCGAGGAAGCGCACCGCTTCTTCGACCGCTGGATGAAGGGCATCGACACCGGCATCGATGCGCAGGATCCGGTACATTACTTCACCGTCGATGCCGCAAAGCCGGGTGGCGGCGAATGGCGCAGCGCCAGGGCATGGCCGCTGCCTCAGGCGCAGTCGGTGCCTTTTGCCATTACCCCCGCAGGGCTGGCGCAGGGGGGCGCGGTGCGCAGCGCTTTCTCCCGTGACTTCGCGGTGGATTATACCATCACCTGCCCCGAGGGCGGTTCCGGCTCGACGGTGCAGCCCTGTCACCTGCC
>DATMUT010000579.1:0-2127 GCA_035563755.1 Novosphingobium sp. | reverse complement strand
CGCCCGAGGAGGTGGAGGCCAAGCTGGCCGCCGCGCAAACACCAGACGAGCAGGCCATTGCCCAGCGGCTGGCCGACAAGGCGAAATATTACGAGGAAGCGCGCGAGCTGGCCCGCATCGCCAGCCAGTGCGCCATCGTCGAGAAGGGCATGCGCCAATTCGTGATCTGCTCGGGCGGCGGCCCCTCGATCATGGAGGCGGCCAACCGGGGCGCGGCTGAAGTGGGCGCCGAGACGATCGGCCTCAACATCGTGTTGCAGCACGAGCAGGCGCCCAACCCCTTTGTGACGCCGCGCCTGGCGTTCCAGTTCCACTATTTCGCGCTGCGCAAGATGCACTTCCTGCTGCGCGCGCGGGCGGTGGCGGTGTTTCCGGGCGGCTTTGGCACGTTCGACGAGTTCTTCGAGCTGCTCACCCTTATCCAGACCGGCAAGATGAAGCCGATCCCGATCCTGCTGTTTGGCGGCGAATTCTGGAACCGGGTGGTCAATTTCGAGGCACTGGTCGAGGAGGGCGTGATCAACCGCGAGGACCTGAAACTGTTCACGCCGGTCGAAACCGCGCAGGAAGCCTGGGACAAGATCACCGGCTTTTACGGGCTGGATTGCTGATCAGACAAGCGGGGCGCGACCCAGATCGTGCCCCAGCGGCCCGTGCCCCGCTCCAAAACCGGGGGCATGGGCAATGGCCTGCGCCACATAAGCCACCGCCCGGCCCACTGCCGCATCCAGCGCCAGCCCCTGACCCAGCCCTGTGGCAATCGCGCTGGCCATCGTGCAGCCCGTGCCGTGCGTGTGGCGCGTGTCGATGCGGCGGCTGGTCCAGCTCCACTCGCCATCCGGCGCGATCAGCCGGTCGATCAGCGCCTCGCCCTGGCCGTGCCCGCCCTTGACCAGCAGCGCGCGGGTTTGCCCCAACACCTGCGCCTCGCCGCCCAATGCGGCCAGTTCGGGCAGGTTGGGCGTGGTCAGGCTCGCGCGCGCCATCAGCCGCCTGAAGGCCGCGATCGTGTCGGCATCGGCCAGAATGCCGCCGTTGGTGGCCACCATCACCGGGTCGAACACCACCGGCGCGTCGATCCGCTCGAGCCGGTCGGCCACGATATGGGCAACGCCCGCGCTGCCCAGCATGCCGATCTTGACCGCATCGACGCCAATGTCATCGATACAGGCATCGATCTGCGCGCCAACCATCTCGGGCGCGAGCGCCTCGACGGCAAAAACGCCGCGGGTGTTCTGCGCGGTGATGGCGGTAATGGCGCTCATGCCATAGCCGCCCAGCATCAGGATGGTCTTGAGATCCGCCTGCAACCCCGCCCCGCCCGAACAGTCGGACCCGGCGATGGTCAGGATGCGGGCGGGCGCTGCCGCCTCGCTCATCCCTTGAAGTGCCGCAAGGTCGAGGGCGGGTGCTTGGCGTGGTGCTTTTTCGACCGCGTGGGCCGGTCCATCAGCTCGCCGCCGCAATTGGGGCATTGCTCGTCCAGATCATCGGCACACTCGGCGCAAAAGGTGCACTCGAACGAGCAGATGAAGGCGCCGGGCGCTTCGGCCGGCAGATCGGTGCCGCATTTCTCGCAGTCGGGGCGCATTTCCAGCATCAGCGTGCGGCCTCCATCACGGCTGCGCAAATGGCGTCGACCACCTGCTCGACCTGCGCGGCATCGTCGCCCTCGGCCATCACGCGGATCACCGGCTCGGTGCCCGAGGGGCGGATGACGAGGCGGCCCTTGCCGGCCAGTTCGGCCTCGGCCTGGGCGATCACCGCCTTCACGCTCTCTGCCTCGAGCGGTTTGCCGCCCGAGAAGCGCACGTTCTTGAGCAATTGCGGCACAGGGTCGAACAGGTGCAGCACCTCGCTCGCCCGCTTGCCGCTCGTTACCAGCGCCGAGAGCACCTGCAGCGCGGCGATCGTGCCATCGCCGGTGGTGGCGTGGTCCATCAGGATCATGTGGCCCGACTGTTCGCCGCCCACGTTGAAGCCGCCCGCGCGCATGCGTTCCAGCACATGGCGGTCGCCCACCTTGGTGCGTTCCAGCACCAGCCCCTGCGATTGCAGATACCGCTCCAGCCCCAGGTTCGACATGACCGTGGCCACCACGCCGCCGCCCTTCAGCTCGCCGCGCTT
>DATMUT010000578.1:0-2457 GCA_035563755.1 Novosphingobium sp. | reverse complement strand
TCATCATGTCGGGCCGGCCCCAGGGGCCATAGACGGTGAAGAAGCGCAGACCCGTCAGCGGCACCCGATAGAGATGGGCATAGGTCTCGCTCATCAGCTCGTCGGCCTTCTTGGTGGCGGCATACAGGCTGACGGGCTGGTCGACACGGTCCTCGACGGCGAAGGGCAGCTTGGTGTTGCCGCCATAAACGCTCGACGAGCTGGCATAGACCATGTTCTCGACGCCGCGATGGCGCGCGATTTCGAGCATGTTGAGGTGGCCCGCCAGATTGGCGTGCAGATAGGCGTGCGGGTGCGTGATCGAATAGCGCACGCCCGCCTGCGCGCCCAGATGGACGATGCGATCAAAGCTGTGCCCCTCGAGCGAGGCAACCAGCGGTTCGTATTGCGCAAAATCCTGCCGCACAAAGGTGAAGCGATCGCCACCCAGTTGCGCCAGCCGTGCCAGCCGCGCCTCTTTGAGCGCGACATCGTAATAGTCGTTCACGCAGTCGAGGCCGATCACGCTGTCGCCGCGCGCCAGCAACTGTACCGCCAGACTGTAACCGATAAAGCCGGCTGCGCCCGTCACCAGAACTTTCATCAAGACCCCCAGCCTTTTCTCGGGTTTGTATACATGCGGGTGGCGCGCTGCGCCCCCTTTGCCGGCCCTGCCGTAAAGGGCGGCGGCTAACAAAGCATGACCAGGCGGCAAAGGGCAAGCCGGGCGCGGGCAGATGGCGCAAGGCGGACGGGTTTTGGCTGGTTAACACGATTTTCAGTAGTTTTGCCCATATTGTCCAACTTGTGGAGGGACAGAGCGGGTATGGCGCGCAGGCTAATCGCAAATGCAGGACCGATGCGCGGCGTGGCGCTGGCGCTGCTGCTGGATTGCCGCGCCAGCCTGTCGGTGGAAATCGCGGTGATGGGCCCGATGTTCGTCGCGCTGCTGACCGCCATTCTGCAGATTGCGCTGGTGTTCATGGCTCAGGGCGCCCTCGAGACCACCGCTGAACAGGCCTCGCGCCTCATCATGACCGGCCAGGCACAGACCTATGCCGGCACGACCAGCACCGGCACGACCTATACCGGCATGACCCAGGCCGACTTCAAGAGCGCGGCCTGCACCGAATTGCGGGCCAGTGCGCCGTTCCTCTCGTGCAGCAACCTTTACGTCGATGTCACCACGGTTTCGGCCTATTCGTCGGCTGTCATGGGGCTGCCGCTCGATTCCAAGGGCAAGCTTGCGACATCTTTCAACTATTCGGTGGGGACGCAAGGGACGATCGTGGTCCTGCGGCTGATCTATCAGTGGCCCACCGTGAGCGCGCCGCTGGGCTTTACGTTGTCCAATCAGTCGGACGGGTCGCGCTTGCTGCTGGCGACCAGCGTGTTCAAGTCCGAACCCTATGTGACGAGCTGAGCGTATGCGTGTTTTGTCCTCTTCTCCTGCACAGCCTGCACAGATGGTGCGCGAGGCCGGCAGGCGTTTCGCGCGGCGGCTGGCCGGGCATGCTGGCGGCTCGGTGGCGGTGGAGTTCGCGCTGGTCCTGCCGCTGATGCTGATCCTGTACCTGTGCGCCTTCGTGCTGTCCGACATGATCGCGGCCAACCGCAAGGTGACGATCGCGGCGCGCACGCTCACCGATCTGGCCACGCGCTATTCGGCGCTTTCGCTCACCTCGACTGACACCAATGCGATCGCGCCCATTCTGGCGGCCGGGCAACAGGTGATGTACCCCTATTCCTCGACCAACACCTTCGTGCGCATCAGCCAGGTCTGCGCCTCGTCCACCTCGGCCACCACCGTGACCGTATCGTGGAGCCAGACCTCGACCGGGGCGAATGCGCGCACGGCCAATTCCACCTTTACCGTGGGCAGCGGCCTGTTTGCCACCGGCACCTGCCAGATCATGGGCGAGGTCACCTATGCCTACACGCCCATCTTTTTCACCCACACGGGCGCGACGGTCTACCTGACCGACACGATCTACATGACGCCGCGCCTCTCGGCCAGCATTCCGCTCAGCTGATGGACCCCAGCCGATGACGCTTCTGCCCCCTGTTTTCACCGCTATCCTTTCGGGCCTGCTGCGCTTGGCGGGCCGGCAGATGCGGCGCCTGCGCCGCGACACCGGCGGCAACATGATGATCATCATGGGGCTGAGCGCGGTGCCGCTGATCTTTGCCGTGGGCTTTGGCATCGACTACAGCCGCGCGCAGAAGATGCAGACCAAGCTGACGGCCATTGCCGACTCGGCCGCGCTGCTGGCGGTTTCGCCCGTCTATCTGGGCAAGACCGACGATGTGGCCGCCGCTGCCGCACAGGCCCAGTTCGACGCGCAAACCACCTCGCTCAAGGGCGTGACCATCACCAGCCGCAGCGTCACGGCCGTCACCACCTCCTCGGGCAGCCTTGGCGGGCGGCGCGTGGCCACGGCCACCTATCACGCCACCTCGACAAACATGTTCGGCAAG
>DATMUT010000577.1:0-9081 GCA_035563755.1 Novosphingobium sp. | reverse complement strand
CCCGCCATGCTCGCGGCGGTGGTGGAATGGCTGGCCGGGGCTGTTGCTGCCGGTGTGCTGGCGCTGGCGGCAGGGGCGCTGATTGCGCTGATCGTGCAAGTCATTGCCCGCCCGGCGCGGGCAAAACGGGCCGCCTAGTCGGCTTCGTCCGGGCGCTCGCGGTCGCGCCCGAAGTCGAGCAGGCCCTCGTCTTCAGGGTCATCCGGGCGCGGGTCGATCTGCAACATCCGGTCGGTGTCGGTGCGCGGGCGGGCAAGGGCGTGATGGTGCACCAGGTCCTCGAACACGTCGGGGTGGAGCGGGCGGCGGAATTCCAGCCCGGCGGCGGTTTGCAGCACCCACACAACGACGCTCTGTTTCGCGGCGCTCAGCGCGGGCAGTTGCAGGCTCACCTCATCGCCTGCGCGCAGCCCCGCCAGCCCTTCGATCCTGGCCCCGCCGCGCGTCAGGTTGCGCAACAGTACATTGCCGCGCTCCTCGCCAAAGCGATAGCGCACCATCAGGTCAAAACTGATCCTTTCGGCGCGGGGCACGTAATCGGGCAAATCGGCGGGCGTGTCAGGCATGGCATCGGCCGTCGTGTGGAGCGGCATGAGCGTCTCCGGGAGCGGGATGGGGCGGATGCCGATCATTGTGGGGGGCGGATGGTTTGCGGCTGGTAAAAAGGGGCCTGCGCAAAGGCCACAGGTTCATGCGCTCGCCCCGGCCCTAGGTAAATCGACGAAAGCATGCGCTACCAAAAGCGCAGGAAGGTGTGCGCTAACAGGGATCGTGGGTCAATTAGAACGAGGCATGCATGGCGCTTCCACCAAAATCGGCGGCCTGCTGGCAAAAGCTGGCGGTAGGCGGCCTGAAGCTCATTAAAACACAAAACCTGGGCGCCCAGATGCTGGCACAGCGTCTGGAACTGAGCAAACTTTCGCCGACACAGAAGGCTGATGAAATCTACGGATTCTTCACAAAATGGGAAAGGGGCCTGACCAATGAAATCAATCAGCTTGCCAGCCTCTGAGGGCAACCGCATCAACGCGTTGATGGGGCTCGAGGATGCTGCGGCCCTGATCCGCGCTGGCGCGCCGCTGGCCATCGCCGGCCGCGAGGCTGCGCTCGACCGGCTGCCCGCAGGCAACTGGATCGCCGGCACGACGCCCTATTTCATGACTGCCGATGGCGGCCGCCGCATCGACGCGAACTGCGTGTTCGTGACCGACCTGTCGGGCCTGGGCGATGTGCGCGTTGCCACCTATGGCGAGGACGAACTGGGCCAGATCACCGAGGACGCGCCCGAGAACGGCTTTGCCCTGGCGATCATTCCCTTCCAGTCGGCCTGCCACGAACGCTTCGCCAAAGAGGCTTCGTCCTATCCGCAGGCTTTCCTCAAGCCCACCGTGGGCTGGATCGCGGGCTTCGACCTTGACGAGGCGGGCGCATCGGCCAGCGTTTATGACGGTCGCACCTCGAAGGCCTATGCCAACCAGGCGGTGGTGCTGCATGTGACGCTGCCTGCCGAAGCCTGCCCCATGGTCGAGATCGTCAACCTGTTCGAAGCCGATGGCGTCGACACGATCCGTTTCGAGGAAGCCGGCTTCAACCCCGCCAGGGCGGTCGTGAACGGCGAGCAGGTCGACTTTGCCGAATATGTGAATCAGCGCGGCCTGTCCGATGGCAGCCTGCCGCTGGTGGGCGACTATGCCGGCGCGCGGATCAATTCCTCGATCCAGAAGGTGGCGGCCGGGCATGTGGAGCTGTATGCGCCCGTGTTTGCCGGCATCGACTATGCCTTTGCCCGCCCGGTGCCGGCCTTTGCCGACACCTTCCGCGCGCGCCTCGACGAGACGCCGCATGATGGGGCGCTGTGGTCGTGCAACTGCATTCTCAACTACGTCTTTGGCGGGCTTGAGGGGCAGGCAATTGGCGGCTGTGCCGGCCCTGTCACTTTTGGCGAGATTGCCTACCAGCTGATCAACCAGACGCTGGTTCAGGTGCGCGCCATCTGATACTTGATCGGTTCCGAGTGCGTTTCCCGTCTCGGCAACGCCGCCCTGTTCTCAGGGCGGCGTTTTCGTTTCAGCCCAGCTTTTTTCAGCCCGTTTTTTCAGTCCAGCCGGGCCAGCAGGTCGCGGGCAAAGGTGGTCAGCGTGTCGTCGCGCGCGCCCATCACCACGATGCGGTCGCCGGGGCGGGCAATGCTGGCAATATGGTCGGCAACGGCGGGGCGTTCGGGAATATAGAGCGCCTGCCCGCCATCAGCCTCGATCAGGCCGACAATGCGCTGCGAGCCTTCGCTGCGGTCGACCGTGCCGCCGAAATAGACCGGGTCGCACAGGATCGTCACATCCTCCTGCCCCAGTTCGCGGGCAAAGACCTGCGCCAGTTCGTGGCCCATCTGGCGCAGCGGGCCATAGCCATGCGGCTGGAAGAAGGCGATCACCCGCCCGGCATGGCTCTTGAGCGTGCGCAGGGTGGCGGCCACCTTGTCGGGGTTGTGGCCAAAGTCGTCGATCACGGTGATGCCGCCTGCGCTGGTGCCGACAATGTCGAACCGGCGCGCCAGCCCGGCAAAACCTGCCAGCGCCGCCACGCCCTGCGCCAGCGGCACGCCCGCCGCATCGGCCGCGGCCAGCGCGGCCAGCGCATTGGCCAGATTGTGCCGCCCGGGCACGGCCAGATGCAGGCCATGCACTTGCCCGCAGCGCCGGTCGATCACATCGGCCGAGATGGTCGTGGGCGTTTCCAAGATGCTGCCGGGCACGATGCCGATCATCGCCTCGCCATGCTCGATGCCAAAGGTGACCAGCGCCTGCGCGCGATGGGCCAGGGCGGCGGTTTCCGCATCGTCGATATTGATCGCGGCCACATCGGCCCGTGCCAGAAAATCGCCAAACAGGTCGCGCAGTTCCTCAAGGCTCTTGTGATCGAGGCTGACATTGCCCAGCACCGCCACCGTTGGCCGGTACAGCGCGATCGACCCGTCGCTCTCGTCCACTTCCGAGACGAACACATCGCCCGCGCCCACCCGCGCGCTGGCAAAGGGGGCGTCGGGGCGGGCATAGTTCTTCATCACTGCGCCGTTCATGATGGTGGGGTCGCGCCCGGCGCTGTCCATGATCCAGCCGGTCATGCCCGTCACGGTCGACTTGCCCGATGTGCCGCCAATGGCGATGCGCTGGCCCGCCGCGTTGAACAATACCGAGAGCAGCTCCGCCCGGCTCATGCGCGCGCAGCCCAGTTCGCCGGCACGCACCACCTCGGGCACGGTCTTCTCGACCGCGGCGCTGGCCACCAGCGTTTGCGCGGCGCTGGCAATGCCGCTGCCGTCCTGCGGGAACAGCTCGAAGCCCAGCGTTTCGAGCCAGGCGAATTTCTCGGGCGTGCGGCCCTGGTCGCGGCTGCGGTCAGACCCGGCCACCTGCGCGCCCGCGCCCTTGAGGATGAGCGCCAGGGGCAACATGCCCGATCCGCCAATGCCGCAGAAGAACCAGGGGTGAGCGCGAAGCGATGTATTGGCCATGCGCCATCGCCTATGCGCCCGCCGCGCCGATGGCAAGTTGCCCCGACGCGACGGGGCGTTGCATCGCGCATTTGCCGCGCCGGGCAGAGTGCCTATCTGATAGGGCATGACCATTCGTATCGCCATTTGCGCCCCCGCCACGCCCATCACCCCCGATGACGTGGCCCGTGTGCGCCCGATTGCCGCCCTGCTGGGCGCCGAACTGCACATCCACCCCCAATGCTTTGCGGCCGAGGGGCATTTTGCCGGCCCCGATGCCGACCGGCTGGCCGCTTTCCTCGATTGCGCCAACGACCCGATGTTTGATGCCGTGTGGTTTGCGCGCGGCGGCTATGGCAGCAACCGCATTGCCGGCGAGGCGATGCGCAAGCTGACGCCCGCAGCAGGGCACAAGACCTATCTGGGCTATTCCGACATGGGCTATCTGCTGGGCGCCTTGTACCGCGAGCGGGTGGGGCGGCCGGTGCACGGGCCGATGGTGGCCTGCGGCCGGCGCGAGGATGGCGAGGCAGCGCTGGAGCGCGCATTGGGCTTCCTGACGGGCGCGGCAGATGGGCTGGAGCCGTCGCTGGCAGGGCAGGAGCACCCCGTGGCCGCCTTTAACCTGACCACGCTGGCCATGCTGGCCGGGACGCCGCTGATGCCGGGGCTGGCGGGCCATGTGGTCATGGTCGAGGAGGTGAGCGAGTACCTTTATGCCGTTGACCGGCTGATGTTTCACGCCACCGCCCATCTGGCCGGCATCGCCGGGCTGCGGCTGGGGCGCGTTTCGGATGTGCCCGAGAACGACCGCCCCTTTGGCGCCACGCCCGAGGAGATCGCCCGACACTGGTGCGCTGTCCACGCCATTCCCTTTCTGGGCGAGGCCGATATTGGCCATGACGCAGCCAACAGGATCGTGCCGTTTGGGGCGTTGGCACCGGCCTGAAAGGCCATAAGGCTTGCGCCTTGCGCCCAACCGCAATAGTCCCGCGCCCAAATATCGCAGTTTGGAAGGGTTACAGGCGCAATGCGTGCATTCGTGTTTCCGGGGCAGGGCAGCCAGAAAGTTGGCATGGGGACGGAGCTGGCAGCGGCCAGCGCTGTTGCCCGCGAGGTGTTCGAGGAAGTCGATGAGGCACTGGGCCAGAAGCTGTCGGCGATCATGGCCGAGGGGCCGGAAGACGCGCTGACCCTGACCGAGAACGCCCAGCCCGCGATCATGGCAAATGCCATCGCCACGCTGCGCGTGCTCGAGAAGGAAGGCGGCATTTCGCTGGCCGACAAGGCCGATTTCGTGGCCGGCCACAGCCTTGGCGAATATACGGCGCTGTGCGCGGCGGGGGCGTTTTCGCTGGCCGATACGGCGCGGCTGCTCAAGCTGCGCGGGCAGGCGATGCAGGCCGCCGTGCCGGTCGGCGTGGGCGCGATGGCAGCGCTCTTGGGCGCCGACATCGACAAGGCGAGCGCGCTGGCGGCAGCGGCTGCCGAGGGCGAGGTCTGCACCGTTGCCAACGACAACGACCCTGGCCAGGTCGTCCTCTCGGGCCACAAGGGCGCGATCGAGCGGGCCATCGCCCTGGTCAAGGAGCATGGCATCAAGCGTGGCGTGGCGCTGCCCGTCTCTGCGCCGTTCCACTGCCCGCTGATGCAGCCGGCCGCCGATGCCATGGCGCAGGCGCTGGCCGCCACCGCGCCGGGCGCGCTGGCCGTGCCGCTGTTCGCCAATGTGACCGCCGAGGTGGTGACCGACCCCGCCACCGTCCAGCGCCTGCTGGTCGAGCAGGTGTGTGGCCGCGTGCGCTGGCGCGAGAGCGTGATCGCCATGCAGGCAGCCGGCGTCGAGGAATTCGTCGAACTGGGCGGCAAGGTGCTGGGGCCGATGATCGGCCGCACCGTCAAGGACGTGAAAGTGACCAGCGTGGTGACGATGGCCGACATCGAAGCGCTGCTGAAGGAGATTTGAGAGCCATGTTTTCGCTGGAAGGTATGACCGCGCTGGTAACGGGCGCTTCGGGGGGCATCGGTTCGGCGGTGGCCCGTGCGCTGGCTTCGCAGGGCGCGCGTCTGGCGCTCTCGGGCAGCAATCAGGCCAAGCTCGAGGCGTTCGCCGCCGAGTTGGGCGGCGATCACGTCGCGCTGGTGGCCGACCTGTCGGACAAGGACAGCATCGAGGGTCTGGTGCCCGCTGCTGTTGCCGCGCTGGGCAAGCTGGACATTCTGGTGAACAACGCCGGCATCACCCGCGATAACCTTGCCATGCGCATGAAGGACGAGGAGTGGGAAGCGGTGATCCGCATCAACCTCGAGGGTGCGTTCCGCCTGATGCGCGCTGCGACCAAGCCGATGATGAAGGCCCGCTTTGGCCGCATCATCAACGTGACCAGCGTTGTGGGCGCCACCGGCAACCCCGGTCAGGTCAACTATGCCGCGGCCAAGGCGGGCCTGGTCGGCGCGTCGAAGTCGCTGGCGCAGGAACTGGCGAGCCGCAACGTGACGGTGAACTGCGTGGCCCCCGGCTTCATCCGCACGGCGATGACCGACGTGCTGCCCGACGCGCAGAAGGAAGCGCTGAACGGCCGCATCCCGATGGGCCGCATGGGCGAGGGCGAGGATATTGGCGCGGCGGTCGCCTATCTGGCCAGCAAGGAAGCCGGGTATGTGACCGGCCAGACGCTGCATGTGAATGGCGGCATGGCGATGTTCGCATAAACCAATGAAGTGCCGTGCGAGGGGGCTGCCTCCTCGCACGGCACCTTGTTACATTCCGCCCATCTCGCGGAATGTGTTGCATTTGCCCGGATCGCCGGTTTCCATGCCCCGGCGCAGCCATTGCATGCGCTGCGCCGCGCTGCCGTGGGTAAAGGCCGCCTCGTTGGGGGTGCGCCCGGCGTTTTTCATCAGCACATCATCACCAATCTGGTGCGCGGCATTCAGCCCGCTCTCCATGTCGCCCGCCTCCATGCGATCACGGTTCTTGGCGGCCCATACGCCAGCATAGCAATCGGCCTGCAGTTCGAGCATCACCGAATAGCGATTGGCCGCATCGGGATTGGCGCGCTCGGCGGCCGATACCTTGGCCGAGACGCCGCGCAGGTTCTGCACATGGTGGCCGTATTCATGCGCGATCACATAGTCGCGCGCGAAAGAGCCGCTCGCGCCCAGCTTCTGGTCCATCTCGCGGTAGAAATCGGTGTCGAGGTAGATGCCCCGGTCGGCCGGGCAATAGAACGGCCCCATCGCGCTTTGCGCCGCGCCGCAGCCCGAACTGCCCCGGCTGGAATAGAACACCAGCTTGGGCTTGGCAAAATCCTTGCCGCCCGCGGCGAACAGCTGCCGCCACGTCTTGTTGAGCGAGGAGAGGGCGTTGCAGCTCTCGCGGCTGGCCTGGTCGATCGTGCAGCTGCTGGCGGCATCCTTGCCCGAGCGGGCAGGGGCGTCGCCTGCGGGCGCCTCGACCCTTGCCTGCTCGCCTCCTGCAAGGTTCAGCACGGTCATGGGGTCAAAGCCCAGCGCCCATGCGCCAGCGGCCAGCAGCAGCACGCCAAGGCCCAACCCGCCGCCAACCCCGGGCAGGCCCATGCCGCCGCCGCCACCGCGCTGGTCCTCGATGTTCACGTCGTCAGGGTCGAAATTGTCGAGCCGCATGTGCCTGTCCTGTTGCGATGGGCCGGTGGCCATCCATGCCGCACAGGTAGGCATGGGGGCCGCCGGGTTAAAGAGGAAAGGAACAGCGGCCGCCAAGGTTGCCCGGCGCGATGCCGCCATTGTGAAGATAATCCGCAAAACCCACGGTTTTATCCCCAGATTAGCCGGAGATACGCAGGTTCCGGCTTGTCGCGGGCAAAGGGCACGTTATGGAAGGTGGTCCGAATTGGCCCAAGGCATCGAATCCGGTGCCCTTGCCGGCCACCGGGAATGGCTTTTGAGGCGTTGACAGGCACGGGACTCGGATCAATCATGAAAGCGACCATCGAACGCGCGGCTCTGCTGCGTTGCCTCAGCCACGTGCAGTCGGTGGTGGAGCGGCGCAACACCATCCCCATCCTCTCGAACGTCCTGTTCGAGGCCTCGTCGGACGGCACCTTGCGCGTGATGGCCACCGACCTTGACCTGCAGGTGGTCGAACACATGCCCGCCGTCTCGGTCGAGGCGCCGGGCGCCATCACCGTGTCGGCGCACCTGCTGTTCGACATCGCCCGCAAGCTGCCCGACGGCACGCAGGTGTCGCTGCAAACTGCCGACAACCGCATGGTCATCAAGGCCGGGCGCAGCCGTTTCCAGCTGCCCACCCTGCCGCGCGATGACTTTCCGGTGATCGTCGAGGGCGATCTGCCCACCAGCTTCGAGGTGCCGGCGGCAACGCTGGCCCAGCTGATCGACCGCACCCGCTTTGCGATCAGCACCGAGGAAACGCGGTACTATCTGAACGGCATCTTCCTGCATGTGGCCGACGACGAGCTGAAGGCGGCGGCCACCGACGGCCATCGCCTCGCGCGCTTCACCCTGCCGCGCCCCGATGGCGCCGAGGGCATGCCCGACGTGATCGTGCCACGCAAATGCGTGGCCGAGCTGCGCAAGCTGCTCGAGGATGTGCTCGACACCAATGTTCTGGTCGACCTGTCGGCCAGCAAGATCCGCTTCACGCTGGGCGGCGAGAATGGCGTGGTGCTAACCAGCAAGCTGATCGACGGCACCTTCCCCGACTACAATCGCGTGATCCCGACCGGCAACGACAAGCTGCTGCGCCTCGATCCCAAGAGCTTCTACGAGGCGGTCGACCGCGTTGCCACCATCGCCACCGAAAAGACCCGCGCGGTCAAGATGGCGCTGGAAACCGACCGCGTGACCCTGTCGGTCACCAGCCCCGACAACGGCACCGCCGCCGAGGAACTGCCTGCCGACTATGGCGCGCAAGGGTTCGAGATCGGCTTTAACGCCAATTATCTGAAGGACATCCTTGGGCAGATCGATGGCGACAATGTCGAACTGCACCTGGCCGACGCCGGCGCGCCCACGCTGATCCGCCAGAACGACAAGTCGCCCGCGCTCTATGTGCTGATGCCCATGCGGGTGTGATCCGGCCTGATCGGTTATAATAAGAAGGGCGGCCGGGGTAACCGGGCCGCCCTTTTTGCTGCCCGCTCGGGCGAGCGGGGCGCCTTTGTCAGCCGCCGTGCGCGCGCGAGGAGAAGGTGAAGCGGATGCGCACCCATGTGCCCACCTGCGAATCGCCATTGACGCGCGGCGGCCGCACCAAGAACTGCCAAGAGGCCAGTCGCAACGAACGGGCCAGCCCGCTGCCGGGCGGCGATTCGTCGAGCTCGCGGCAGTCTTCTACATGGAAATGCTCCACCGTTCGGCAGGCGATGGTCGCCCAGCTGCCCTCGGGCGCGCCCTGCTTCAGGTAGGGGCCCAGCTCCGCGTCCGATGGCTCGCGATACCAAGCGGCATTGAAAAGGTGCACGCCGCCCGGCCCTTCGCCCGGCCCATAGGTCGAGGCGCTGCTTTGCGCGCTTTCGCTGCTGGCCTGGTTCTTGGGGAAGCGGGAAATGTCGGCCGCGGCAAATTCATCGTGCGAGAGGTGGATG
>DATMUT010000576.1:0-2559 GCA_035563755.1 Novosphingobium sp. | reverse complement strand
TCGTGCCAGCCTGCTGGCGAGCCGGCCCTACCCCTCGCCCTTGGCCAGCGTGGCAGCCGCGTTCTTCATGTCGGCATAGACCCGGTCACGCTCCTCCCCGGGCAGTGACAGCAGGTAGCGGCTCGCCTCCTTGTAGGTCAGAAACGGCCGTTCATCGACGATGAGGGGTACGGTGCGGCCGTTGTAAATCCGGCGCAGCAAGCGCCTTTGCGGTCTGGCCAGCGTCTGGTTGCAGTCTTCGGTAATGGCAGTGTCCTATCTCGATGCTATGTTGCCCGCCGCTACCACCGGCATCACCCGAGGGCCATCCCTTGCCTCGCCGCTGGCCCCGCGAGCGGCCAAACGCGCCATCGCGGGGCTGGACGAGTCTTGCCCCTCGCGCCTATGGGCGGCCTCTGCAACGACGGGATATCCGATGACAAAAGCTATCAAGCTGACGCTTACCGAAGACGAAGCCGAAATGATCGTGGACGCGCTCGAGGCCGACATGGAAGGCTATCTGGAATCCGCCAAGGAAGCGCGCGAAAGCGCGAATCGCGAAGACGTCAAAACCTTCAGCGAAGCGGCCGATCGCATCGCCGCGCTGATCGGCAAGGTCCGCGCCCTGCTCGACTGAGGACAGGCGTGAAAGTGTCGGTTGTGTTTGCCGGCCTCAAGGCAAACACGCCGGGCTTTCGACTGCCTGCAAACGGCGCCATGGCCAGTCGCGGCCAGCGCCGCCGCCCTATGCGGATATGCGCCAAACGGTTGCGCCTGCGCGCCTTGAGGTATTGATCTATCGGCCAGCGGTTTTACACTTGAAGTTCACGAAAAACGGCAGATTTCCGCGCCTTTTGCGCGGGTTCGCCCAAACAAGGACTTTAACCCCTGGCCTGCCCTGCCTATAGCCTCCACGAAGCGATGCCGCCATCGGCCGGGCGCTTGAACCTTGCCCAATAAGGAGCCACTGGCTGTCATGTCCAGCACCCCAAGCGATACCGGCGCCTTCATCTTGCGCGAGGGGCAAAGGCAAACCCGCCGCCCGCTGGGCCGTGCGCAAAGGCAGATCTCGGCGCTGACGCTGGCGGTGCTGATCTGCATTGCCGCGCCCGCCCAATGCCAGGATGGCGCAGGCTGGGGCGCCGAGGCATGGGACCGCGCGCGCGCCGCCCTTATCGCGTCAGCCCCCGGCAGCATCGGTTCGGCCATAGATCGCTGGCGCCAGCTCGTCGGCACCGAAAGCGCCGGTTTTGACGCCTATGCCGGCTTCGTCATGTCGTGGCCCGGCCTGCCCGGACAGGACCAGATGCGACTGGCCGCCGAAAAGTCGCTGGCGGTCTATAACGTCGATGATGGCCGACTGATCGCCTTTTTCGACCGCTTCCCGCCCCTGTCGAACCCGGCGCGCGCCAGCTATGCGCTGGCGCTGGCCCGCCAGGGGCGCCCGCAGGCCGGCACCGTGGCGCTGGCGGCCTGGCGCGGCGGCGCGATGAACGATGCCGCCGAGGCGCAGATTTTCGCGCGTTGGGGCCGCTCTTTCACGCAGGCCGACAACGACGCCCGGCTGCGCGCCCTGCTGGCCGATGGCGCGACCACGCAGGCAAGCCGCGCGCTGGCTCGCGCATCGGCCAACATGCGCGGCATTGGCCAGGCCCGCCTGCTGCTGCAGATGCCCGCCAGCATGACGCCCGCCCCCGATGTGCCCATGGCCGGCCCCGACGCCATGGAGCAGGTGGCCGCGCAATCAGCCGCTCAGGCCGCTGCTCAGCCATATGGCCCGGGCGGCGCGCCTGTCGAGGCCGGCCCTGCCTATGCCACCCCGCGCCCGGCCTATCCGCCCTACGCACCCCAGCCCTATGGCCCCTCTCCCTACGGCTACCCGGCGCCTGCCATCACGCCGCCGGCCAATCCGCTGCCGCCGCAAGCCGTGCTCGATGCCGACGCCGGCTATGCCTATGACAACGCCCGCAGCCTGTTGCGGCAGGGCAATGCCGATCTGGCGGCACAAGCCCTTTCGCAAACGCCGCCACTGGCTGCCCCCGGCAGCACGCCCATTGTCGATCCGCGCAAATGGGTGGCGCTGGCGCTGCGCATCGGTCGCGGCGTCGGCCCCTCGGCGCAGGTCACGCTGGCGCGCGGCGCGGTGCGCGCGCTGGGCAGCAGCGCCAGCGTCTCGGGCATGGATTACGGCACGCGCGACGACTTTACCTCGCTGATGTGGCTGGGGGCCAATGCGGCCTACCGCAACCTTGGCGACCGGGCCAATGCGGCGTTCCTGTATGTCGCCTATGCCGAGGCGGCGCGATCGCCCATGACGCGGGCCAAGGGCTTTTATTGGGCCGGCCGCATGATGGCGCCCATCAATGGCATGGAAGCCCAGCGCTGGTTCATGGCGGCAGCCGAATTTCCCGATCAGTTCTATGGCCTGCTGGCGCTAGAGCAACTGCGCCGGCCCATCCCCCCGCTGGCCGATCCGCCCCATCCTGCCCCGCCGCCCGCGATGCGCGCCGCCTTCATGGCCAGCCCGCTGGCGCAGGCCGTGCGCGAACTGGCGCGCAATGGCGACTGGCAGACCACGGT
>DATMUT010000575.1:0-3133 GCA_035563755.1 Novosphingobium sp. | reverse complement strand
GGCGGTGCTGCGCTATGTCGGCGCGCAGTACGAGGATGATCTCAACACCTCGGTGCTGCCGGCGGCCACCACCATTGGCGCCTTTGCGCAGGTGCCGCTGGGCAAGGGTTTCACGCTGGTGCTGCGGGGCGAAAACCTGGCCGATGTGGCCGTGCAGACCCGCAACCAGCAGGGCAGCATCGACCTGGGCACGCCGCGCACGGTGTGGGCGGGCGTGCGCGTGGGGTTGAAGTAAGTCCCGGCGCGGGGCAGGAGGGGGCATGTCGAATTCCGCCCCTCCTGCCACGGCCATCAGCCTGACGGTCAATGGTCATCCGCTGGCCTTTGGCATGGACGCGCAAACGCCGCTGCTGTGGGCCTTGCGCGACGGGGCCAATCTGACCGGCACGAAATATGGCTGCGGGGCGGGCGATTGCGGGGCCTGCACGGTCATTGTCGACGGGCGCGCGGCGCTGGCCTGCCAGATGACGCTGGCCGAGGCCGAGGGGCGCTCTGTCACCACCATCGAGGGGCTGAGCCATGACCGCTCGCACCCGGTGCAGCAGGCGCTGGTGGCCGAGCAGGCGATCCAGTGCGGCTTTTGCACGCCGGGCATCGTGATGGCGGCGGCCGCCCTGCTGGCCGCCAATGTGAACCCTGCCGAGGCCGAGATACGCGCCGGGCTGGCCAATCTGTGCCGCTGCGGGGTTTATCCGCGGCTGGTGCGGGCGGTGTTGCGCGCGGGGGCGGCCATGCGTGCGGGGGCGGGGCTGGGCGCGGCGCCGGCTCCCGGCATCGCCCCTGCAGATGCGGCGGCCCATGTGCCGGCGCTGCGGGCCGCTCCCTGAATTTCCATACGAAAGGCACTCTCGATGAAGGCAACCATCTGGCACAATCCGGCCTGCGGCACATCGCGCAAGACGCTGGCGATCCTGCAGGAAACGCCGGGCGTCGAGGTCGAGGTGATCGAATATCTGAAAACCCCGCCGTCGGCCGACAAGCTGGCCCAGCTGTACCGCGACGCGGGCATTGCGGCGGTGGCGGGCCTGCGCCTGCGCGGCACCGATGCCGAGGAGCGCGGCCTGCTGGAGGCTGACGATGCGACCATTCTGGCGGCAATGGCGGCCGATCCGCGCCTGATCGAGCGCCCGCTGGTCGAGACCGGGAAGGGTGTGCGCCTGTGCCGCCCGCAGGACAGGGTGCTGGAAATCCTGTGATTGTGCCCGGTGGCGGGCTGCTTGGCGGCTTTTCCACCGGCCATTGCGCGCGGCCTGTCGCAAGGCGAGGCACTTGACCTCGAGCCGGCTTGCCATTCTGTTTCAGTTTTGCGAACGAATGAGCCGATACCAGCCCACACGAGGATCTGAGAACAACATGACCACCGAGTTGGCCCGCGAGGCCCCGCTGACCCGGCTCAAGGCGCAGGTCAAGAAGAAGATGGGGCCGTGGGGCGTGTTCCTCGAGGGGTTCATCAGGAACCCCGTGATGGTGGGCTCGATCGTGCCGTCCTCGCGCTATACGATCAACCGCATGCTCGGCCCGGTCGACTGGGAGAACACGAAGCTTTTCGTGGAATACGGGCCGGGCGTGGGCACGTTCTGCCAGCCTGTGCTCGACCGGCTGCGGCGCGATGCGATGCTGATCGTGATCGACACCAATCCGATGTTCATCGACTATCTCAAGCGCACGATTACCGACAGCCGCTTTGTCGCGGTCAACGGTTCGGCCGCCGATGTCGAGGAGATCGTGCGCGCGCATGGTCACGAGAAGGCCGATTACGTGCTTTCGGGCCTGCCGTTCTCGACCCTGCCAGAGGGTGTGGGGCCGGCCATCGCCTCGGCCACCTATCGCGTCATTCGCCAGGGGGGCGCGTTTCTGGTCTATCAGTTCACCCCGCGCGCGGGCGATTTCATGGCGCAGTTCTTCCGCCGCATCGACAAGGGGCTGGAGTGGATCAACGTGCCGCCCTGCTTCCTGTTCTGGGGCTGGAAGGACGAGGCTTAACCCTCTCGGCCTCGCGCTTTACTCGAAGCGCGAGGCGTAGCTGTCGCCCGGCCCGGCCAGCTGGCGGTGGAAGGCGGCGATGGCGGCGGCCACATAGGCGCCATACACCGCCGTCAGCAGCGAGGCGATGGTATCGCTGATCATGCGGGCCGGCTCGGCGCCCATGGCCATCGCGGCAACCGCGCCGCCAACGCTCACCAGCGCGCCGGTCAGCACCAGCAGCACCAGCGTCATCAGCCCCAGAAACACCAGGATGCGCAGGCCATTGCCCCGCGTCAGCCGCCACGAGCGCACCGTCGCGCGGATCGGGTCGCCAATGCCTTCGGTCACGATGACAGGGGCCACCAGCGCCAGCCTGACAAAGCCATAGGCCAGCCCGCCCAGCACCGCCGCGCCCGCCAGCACCACCGCCGGCCCCAGCAGCGCGCCCACCGACAGCACCGCGCCGCCAATGATGCCCGCTGCCATCGCAAACAGGATCTCGGCCGCGACATAGGGCAGCATGCAGCGAAAGCCGGTGCGGATGGCATGGCCCACGGTCGGGCGGCTGCGGTCGGTGAACAGGGTGATCATGGCCAGCGTGCCGGCGGCCTGTAGCAACATCATCGGAATGGCGACCGGCAGGATCTGCGTGTAATAAGCGCGCAGGGCAGCGGCGATTTCGGCCGGCTGCATGTTCTGCTGCAATTCCGGTTCGGGCATGAACAGCGCCAGCGCCAGGCGCGGCAGCAGGAAAAACACCCCCGCCAGCGGCAACAGCACGTCCAGATTGGCCGAAATTGCCGCACTGGTTTGGCGCCATGCCAGATTGCTGTCGAGCTTCATGCGGAGTGCACCTCTTTGTCCTGCGCCGGGCCGGGGGCGCGGGGCGCGCATCCGGCAGGCGGTCATGCCCGCCCTATGCGCCGGGGCGGGCGGCGTTTCAACCGATTGTCGGTGTGCGGCGGCTCGGGGCAGGGTGACGGGCCGGATAACCGAGCGCCACACCCCTTGATCTGGGCGCGAAACTGGCTCAGGCATTTTTGCATGGTCAGCGATACGATCCCAGATTCCGCCCTGTCCGGCGCCACTTTCGACTTCGGCACGCCCTGGCCGGGCATGGTCCTGCCGGTGGGCCCACAGGTGGCCTGCGCGCGCGCGCAGGTGCCCT
>DATMUT010000574.1:0-3119 GCA_035563755.1 Novosphingobium sp. | reverse complement strand
GCCGTGGTGCTTCGCCGGCCGCCCCTGCCCCCCAGCCACCGGCCAGCGCGCCCTCGGCCGGCCCGCGTCAGGCCTATGCCGCCATCGACCTTGGCACCAACAATTGCCGCCTGCTCATCGCGCGGCCAGCGGGCGACGGTTTTGTCGTGGTCGATGCGTTCAGCCGCGTGGTGCGTCTGGGCGAAGGCATCGCCCAGACCGGGCGCCTGTCGGACGCGGCGATGGACCGGGCGCTGGCAGCCCTGCGCATCTGCGCCGACAAATTGCGCCGCCGCCACGTGCATCTGGCCCGCTCGGTGGCGACAGAGGCGTGCCGGCGCGCCACCAACGGCGCCGATTTCATCGAGCGGGTGCGCAGCGAAACGGGCATCATGCTCGACATTATCAGCGCGCGCGAGGAGGCGCGCCTGGCGGTGCTGGGCTGCCACATCCTGCTCGAGCCCGGCCCCGGCCCGGCGCTGGTGTTCGACATCGGCGGCGGCTCGACCGAACTGGTGCTGATCGACCACACCCCCGGCCAGCCCGGCACGCCGCCGCGCATCCTCGACTGGGTGAGCGTGCCGTGGGGCGTTGTCTCGCTCACCGAAAGCTGCATGGCCGAGGAGGACGGCGAGGACGCCCGCGCGGCCCGCTATGCGCAGATGCGCGGCTTTGTGGGCGACAGTTTCGCCGATTTTGCCGCCCGCGTCGCCCACCTGCGCGAGGCCGACCCCAGCGTTGGCGGCGAATTGCGCCTGCTGGGCACCAGCGGCACCGTCACCACCCTGGCCAGCGTACACCTCGACCTGCCTCACTACGACCGCAGCGCGGTCGACGGGGCGATCGTGCCGGCCGAATCAATGCGCGCCATCAGCACCCGCCTGTCGTCCATGTCGATCGAGCGGCGGCGCCAGTTGCCCTGCATCGGGCGCGAGCGGGCCGACCTGGTGGTGGCCGGCTGCGCCATTCTCGAATCGATCCTCGACCTGTGGCCGGCCGCCCGCCTGGGCGTTGCCGACCGCGGCATCCGCGAGGGCATTTTGCGCAGCCTGATCGGGCTCAACACAGGAAACCCCCAGCCATGAGCAGATCCGGCCGCGATCCCGGCACGCGCCTCAAATCCGCCAAGGGGCGCACCGCCTCGTCGAACCGCTGGCTGACGCGCCAGTTGAACGACCCCTATGTGAAAAAGGCCAAGGCCGAGGGGTGGCGCAGCCGCGCGGCCTATAAGCTGATGGAACTGGACGAGAAATTCGCTCTGGTGAAGGGCTCGCGGCGGGTGGTCGACCTGGGCGTGGCGCCGGGCGGATGGACGCAGGTGGTGCGCAAGTTCTCGCCGCAAGCCGCCGTTGTCGGCATCGACCTGCTGCCCACCGACCCGATCGAGGGCGCGGTGCTGTTCCAGATGGACTTCATGGCCGACGAAGCGCCCGACATGCTGATGGAAGCGCTGGGCGGCGCGCCCGATCTGGTTATTTCCGACATGGCCGCCAACACCGTTGGCCACAAACAGACCGATCACCTGCGCACGATGGGCCTGGTCGAAACGGCGGCGGATTTCGCCATCACCAATCTGGCCAAGGGCGGCGCCTTTGTCGCCAAGGTGCTGGCCGGCGGCACCGACCCCACGCTGCTGACCTTGCTGAAGCAGCATTTCACCACGGTAAAACACGCCAAACCCCCGGCAAGCCGCAAGGATTCCTCGGAGTGGTATGTTATCGCGCAAGGCTTCAAGGGCCGCGCGGGCGAGCCGGCACCTGCCGATGGCGATGAGGCGGCTTGACATTTTGAACCTATTGGGTTAACATCGTCGCCACCTTCACCGCCCGGCAGCTGCGGGCGTGAAGACAAGCCAAGGGCCGGTGTCGGGGGGCCAGGGCGCGGCGATCAGCCGTGGCCACGCATCCCGCGCTCCACCCACGGGCCTTGCGACCACGCTGGCGGCGGCCTCATGCGAGCCCGGACCGACGCCCGCATGCATGGCTCCACCTCGGGCCGAGCCGATGCGGCACATGCAACGCCATCGGCCTTTCGCAAAAAACGCATGACCCGCGCCCGGCCCAAGGGCGCCCCGGCACCGGCCCGACCTGTGCGTGAACCAAACCGGCGTGCGTTGGCGCGGCCGGCCTGAGGGTTTTGGTTTTTGGGAGGTAAGGTTCGATGCGAGGGACTCGTCCCTCGCGCTCCCTGACTTTTTTGTGGCGCAAGGGTAGGTCGGCGCCTTTAGGCAGGAAAGCCTGCGGCGCTTGCGCAGCCGCGATTTCCGGGAGCGCGAGGGGCCAGCCCCTCGCATCCAATACCTTGAATCCAAAACCGAAAAAGGGCGGCAAGGATAATCCCTGCCGCCCCCAAATTTATCCTCCGGCGGGGTGCCCCGCGCCGGAAGTTTTCAGCGTAACGCTTACTTGGAGTCGATGTGCTGGACTTCGTGCAGGTCGAAATCCACCGGCGCGCGGTTGAAAGTGCCGCTCACGCCGTTCTTGGAAACGCGCAGCTCGAAAGGCACCTTGCCGTTGTAGGCCGTGCCGCGCAGGATCTTGGTGTTACCCTCGATCTGCGAGGTGTAGGTGTAGGTCACGCCCTGATAGACGAAGCTCTGCTTGGGAGCTTCCTCAGCCGAAGCGATGGCAGGAACGGCAAGCAGCGCGGCGGCGGCGAAAAGAGTCTTGAACATGGCAATATCCCCTGATTGGTTAGGAAAGATTGCCTCGGGCACCCTTGTTTTTTGGTTGAGCCCACTTTGTCGGGACTACATCGCACAGGCAATTGCATTCACCGCCGTGGCGATTGCATAACTTGCAACAGATGCGTCAACATCTTCGCAATTGCAGCATAAATGGCTGAAATAAACGCCTTTCCCTGCGGCGTTCCCATACGTTTGCGCAAAAATGCACAATCACATTTCGCAAACACAACAAAACCAATTTAACACATTTTGAAAATTTTAAAAACCAAAAGGGATCGCGCAACACGCACCAAAATGCGAATCACTCCTCCAATTTCGCCGACCGCACCGCAGCCACTGCCCCACCCCAAGAGCCATTCTGGCAAAACGCTGCAGTCAGCCCAGCGCCGCCCACATGCGCTGCACCATCTCCTCGTGGCACAGGTCGGTGCCAGGGCTCAGCACCGCAGCCGTG
>DATMUT010000573.1:0-8913 GCA_035563755.1 Novosphingobium sp. | reverse complement strand
AACCCCACCGGCGCGACCTATCCGGCCGAAGAACTGCGCGCGCTGGGCGAGGTGCTGCGCCGCCACCCCCGCGTGCTGGTGATGAGCGACGATATTTACGCGCCCCTGCGCTACGGGCCGGGCCAGCATGCCACGCTGGCGGTGGAATGCCCCGATCTGGCAGAGCGTATCCTGACCATCTCGGGCGTATCGAAAAGCCATGCGATGACCGGCTTTCGCATTGGCGTGGCTGCCGGGCCGCAATGGCTGATCGGCGCAATGGGCCGTTTGCAGAGCCATGCCTCGGGCAATGCCTGCTCGATTTCGCAGGCCGCCGCCGTTGCCGCTTTCGAGGGGCCGCAGGAATTCCTGGCCGACTGGCGCGAACGGTTCCGCGCCCGGCGCGACCTGTGCGTGGCCACCATCAACGCCATTCCGGGCCTTTCCACGCCCGTGCCCGATGGCGCCTTCTACTGCATGATCGACGCAACGCCCCACATGGCCCACGCCGGTGGCCGCTTTGCCGACGATGACGCGCTGGCGATGCACCTGCTCGAACACGGCGTGGCGATCGTGCCCGCATCAGCCTTTGGCGGGCGCGACGGTTTCCGCATCAGCTTTGCCGCCGACGAAACGAAACTGACCGAGGCTTTCGCCCGTATCGCCCGCGCCCTGAACGGAGAAGCAGCATGACCGGCATCACCACCAGCGGCCTGCCCATCCTGTTCGAGGATGGCGAGGCCCTTGTCATCGACAAGCCCGCGAGCCTGCCGCTCGACCAGCCGCGCGCTGGCGGGCTGAGCCTTGAGAACCACTCCGAGGCGCTGAAGCTGGGCTTTGCCCGCGCGCCCTCGCCGGTGCACCGGCTCGACCGCGACACGTCGGGCTGCCTGCTGCTGGCGCGCAACCCCAAGGCGCTCAAGCGCTTTGCCGCCGCCTTCGAGGAACGCGCCGTGAGCAAGCGCTATCTGGGCATCGTGGCCGGGTCGATCGCGCAAGAGGAAGGCACGATCGAGCTGAACCTCTCGAAGATCAGCAGCGCGGCCGATGGCTGGCGCATGATCCCGGCGAAAAAGGGCAAGCCGGCCATCACCCATTGGCGCAAGCTGGCCGAGGCGGGCGGCAACACGCTGGTCGAGTTTCGCCCTGAAACGGGCCGCACACACCAGATCCGCGTGCATGCGCTGCATGGGCTGGGCGCGGCGCTGCTGGGCGATCCGGTCTATGGCGACGGCAAGGGGGCCAGGCGCACCATGCTGCACGCGGTCGAACTGATCGTGCCGCGCACCGGCAAGGAAGCGATCCACGCCTTTGCCTCGATGCCGGCCGACTTTGTGGCGCTGGGCTTTGACCCGCTGCTGGCGGCCAGTGACTGACGCTTCGCCCGCAGCGCTTGCCGCCATTGCACGCGCGCAGGCGGCTGCCAGCGAGAGCTTCATCACCGCCACCGGCCCGGGCGGGCAGAATGTGAACAAGGTGGCCACCGCCGTGCAGCTGCGCGTGAGCATCTATGCGCTGCGGCTGGTGCCCGAAGTGTTCGCCCGGTTCAAGGAACTGGCCGGCAGCCGCCTGACCTCGGGCGGCGAGCTGGTGCTGACCGCGCGGCGCTTTCGCACGCAGGAGGCCAACCGCACCGATGCGCGCGAACGCCTGGCCGAACTGATCGTGGCGGCGCACCAATTGCCCGAAAAGCGCGCCAAGTCGCGCCTGAACCGGGTGGGCAAGACCCAGCGGCTGGAAGGCAAGAAACGCCGCGGCGCGGTCAAGGCCGGGCGCGGGCGCGTGTCTTTCGACTAAAGGGCGCAGGGCGGGAGCCAGGCCCCCGCCCGCTCATGGCATCAGTTGTTCTTTTGTGCCGCAGCCTTGGCGTCGGCGGCAGCGGCTGCGGCCTCGTCGGCGGCGGCCTTCACGTCGGCGGCGGCCGACACGGCCTGATCGGCGGCGGCCTGCGCCGGATCGTTCTCGACCGAGGCGGCAGCCGAAGGATCGGCCACAGGCGCGCTGGCCACACCGCTCATCGCTTCCTCGGCGGGCATCTCGACGTTTTCGCTGCTGGCGGCTTCGGCCGCGTTATCGGAATGGCCACAGCCGGCCAGCGCCATGGTGGCGGCCACCGCAAGGCCCAGCGCGCCGCGAGAAACAAGGGGGTGAAGGGGTCGGGTCATGATATCCTCTGGCAATATGGGGGCCAACGGGCGGTGCAAGGGCGCGCAAGGTCCGATTCGCGCGCCACATGCCCAACCGCGCGCCGCGCGCAAAGGCGCGCAAGGCCGGCAGGCATGGCCCCGATACGGCTGTCCCATGCCTTGCGAATCTAGGGTGGGGGTGGCCCGTTGGCAAGGGCCGGCTTGCCTGCGCGCTGCCCCCAACGGCGATTGGATCAAGGCTGGAACGGGCCGGAGCGGCCAAGCCATGAGCCTGTTATGGCAGCGGTTTGGCACAGGGCGCACCGGCCGCGCATAATCATTGGGCCACGGGCAGACACGTAGGCAGGTAGTGGTTGTAATAATATAAAGCTTTCTTTATATGGCAGCCCAACATGACCCACACGCTGCTCATAGATCCGCTTTTGCGCGCCTTGGCCGACCCCACGCGGCTGCGCATCATGCGCCTGCTTTCGGCCATGGAGCTGGCGGTGGGCGAACTGGCGCAGGTGCTGGGCCAGAGCCAGCCGCGCGTCTCGCGCCACGTAAAGATCCTGTGCGATGCCGGCCTTGCCCAGCGCCGCAAGGAAGGCAACTGGGTGTTCCTGAAAACCGCGATTGGCGAACATCTGGCCCCCTCTCTGGGCGCGGCCACCGCGCGCCTGCTGGCCGCGGCCGAGCAGGACGACGCCACCTTTGCCGCCCGCTGCCGCGAGGATCGCCAGCATCTGGCCGCCATCCGCGCCGCGCGCGAGGCCGCCTCTGCCGCCTATTTCGCCCGGCACGCCGCCGAATGGGACCAGATCCGCTCGCTACTCAGCCCCGAGGCGCCGGTCGAGGCGGCTCTGGCGCAGGCGCTGGGGGCCAATCTGGGCGCGTTCCTAGATGTTGGCACGGGCACGGGCCGCATGGCCGAACTGTTCGCGCCCCACGCCGCCCATGTCACCGCGCTCGACAAAAGCCCCGACATGCTGCGCATTGCCCGCACCCGCCTGCAGCATCTGCCAGCAGGCAAGGCCGATCTGGTGCAGGGCGACTTTACAGCCCTGCCCTTTGCCGAGGCCAGCTTCGACACGGTGCTGTTCCACCAGGTGCTGCACTATGCGCAGGCCCCCGGCGAGGTGATCGCCCAGGCCGCCCGCGTGGCCCGCCCCGGCGCACGCATCGCCGTGGTCGACCTGGCCGCGCACGAGCACGAGGAATTGCGCAGCGCCCATGCCCACGCCCGCCTCGGCTTTACCGACGAGCAGATGCGCGAGCTGTTCGCTGGCGCAGGCTTCGAGGCGGATGACGCCATCGCGGTCGCCGGCGGGCAGCTGACCATCAAGATCTGGACCGGGCAGCGCGCTGCCGCCCCCGTCCCTTCCGAAATTCCGAATTCCGTAAAGGTACCCCTGTCATGATCGCCAGCTATCAAGCCCTGAGCGAGGCGCGCAAGGCGCTCGATGCCCCCCTGTTTGCCGGCCTGCCGGGCGACATCCGCGTCAGCTTCGAATTCTTCCCGCCCAAGAGCGACGCGATGATGGCGCAGCTGTGGGAAGTGGTGACGACGCTGGCCCCGCTGGCCCCCGAATTCGTCTCGGTCACCTATGGCGCGGGCGGCACCACGCGCGATCGCACGCACGGCACCGTCGCGCGCATCATTTCCGAGGCTCGTCTTCCGGCCGCCGCGCATTTGACCTGCGTGGATGCGACCAAGGCCGAGGTCAACGCCGTGGCCGAAGCCTATTGGGAGGCGGGCGTGCGCCATATCGTCGCGCTGCGCGGCGACATGGGCCAACCGGGCGCGCCCTTTGTGCCGCATCCGCAGGGCTATCAGAACGCCGCCGATCTGGTGGCGGGCCTCAAAGCCATCGCACCTTTCGACATCTCGGTCGCGGCCTATCCCGAGCAGCACCCCGACTCGGCCAATGAAACCGCCGACATCGACAATCTGAAGCGCAAGCTGGATGCGGGCGCCTCGCGCGCCATCACGCAATTCTTCTTCGAGCCGGAAACCTTCTTCCGCTTCCGCGACAAGCTGGCCGCGGCCGGCATCGACGCGCCTATCCTGCCGGGCATCCTGCCGGTGTCGAACTTTGCCCAGACGCGCAAGTTTGCCGCCGCCTGCGGGGCTGCCATCCCGGCGTGGATGGAGGGGCTGTTCGAGGGGCTGGACACGCATCCGCCGGCGCGCGCGCTGGTGGCGGCCACCATTGCCGCCGAATTCTGCCGCAAGCTTTATGCCGGCGGCGTGCGCGATTTCCACTTCTACACGCTCAACCGCGCCGAACTGTCCTATGCGATCTGCCACCTGCTGGGCGTGCGCCCGCAGCCTCGGGCCGCCGGTCTGGAGAATGCCGCATGAGCCTGACCCCCTCCGCCGCGCGCGCCGCGCTGCTCGAACAGGCGGCCAGCCGCATCCTCATCACCGATGGCGCCTTTGGCACCGAGATCCAGAACTGCGGCCTGGTCGAGGCCGATTATGCGGGCAATCTGGGCCTCTCCAAGGACCAGAAGGGCAATAACGACATCCTGGCGCTCACCAAGCCCGAGGTGCCCGAGGCCATCCACCGCGCCTATTTCGAGGCCGGGGCCGACATTGCCGAAACCAACACCTTCAGCGCCAACCGCATTTCGCAGGCCGATTACGCCGCCGAACATCTGGTGCGCGAGATCAACGTCGAAAGCGCCAAGCTGGCCCGCAAGGTGGCCGACGAGTTCACCGCCAAGGACGGGCGCCCGCGCTTTGTGGCCGGCGCCATCGGGCCGACCAACAAGACGCTCTCGCTCAGCCCCGATGTGAACGACCCCGGTTTCCGCGAGATCGACTGGGACACGCTGGTCGATGTCTATGCCGAACAGGTAGCCGCACTCGTCGAGGGCGGGGCCGACTTTATCCTGATCGAGACGGTGTTCGACACGCTCAACGCCAAGGCGGGCATCATGGCCGTGCGCCATGTCGAGCAGAAGCTGGGCCGCGAGATCCCGATCATGCTCTCGATGACGCTGACGGACCTGTCGGGCCGCAACCTGTCGGGCCATACGGTCGAGGCGTTCTGGTATGCGGTGCGCCATGCGCGGCCCGTTACCATCGGGCTCAACTGCTCGTTTGGCGCCACGCAATTGCGCCCGCACGTCAAGGTGCTGAGCGAGATCGCCGACACGCTGATCATGGTCTATCCCAATGCCGGCCTGCCCAACGAGCTGGGCCAGTATGACGAGCTGCCCGACACCACCGCCGGGCTGGTCAAGGAATGGGCCGATGCCGGGCAGGTGAACATTCTGGGCGGCTGCTGCGGTTCGACCCCGGCGCATATTGCCGCCATGGCGCGCGCCGTGGGCAAGCTGCCCGCTCGCCATTTGCCCACGCTTTCGCATGTGACCCGCCTTGCGGGCCTTGAACCTTTCACGATGGCCGAGTGACTTTCTCCATGAACGCCCAATCTTCTTCGCGCTTCGTCAATGTGGGCGAACGCACCAATGTCACCGGCTCTGCCGCCTTCAAGAAGCTGATCCTGGCCGGCGACTATGCCAAGGCCGTCGAGGTGGCCCGCCAGCAGGTCGAGAACGGCGCGCAGATCGTCGACGTCAACATGGACGAGGGGTTGCTCGACGCTGTCGAGGCGATGACCACCTACCTGAAGCTGCTGGCCGCCGAGCCGGACATCGCCCGCGTGCCGATCATGATCGACAGCTCGAAATGGGAGGTGATCGAGGCCGGGCTGAAGTGCGTTTCGGGCAAGCCGATCGTCAACTCGATCAGCATGAAGGAGGGCGTGGAGGCCTTCCTGCGTCAGGCCCGCCTGTGCATGGATTATGGTGCCGCCATCGTGGTCATGGCCTTTGACGAGAAGGGCCAGGCCGACACCCGCGCGCGCAAGGTCGAGATCTGCTGCCGGGCCTACAAGCTGCTGACCGGCATCGGCTTCCCGCCCGAGGACATCATCTTCGACCCCAACGTGTTTGCCGTTGCCACCGGCATCGAGGAGCACGACCGCTATGCGCTCGACCTGATCGAGGCGATCCGCGACATCAAGGCGGCCTGTCCGCATGTGCATATCAGCGGCGGCCTGTCGAACCTGTCGTTCAGCTTCCGTGGCAACGAGCCGGTGCGCCGGGCGATGCACAGCGTCTTCCTGTACCACGCCATTCCGGCGGGCATGGACATGGCGATCGTCAACGCCGGCCAGCTCGACATCTACGACCAGATCGACCCGGTCCTGCGCAATGCCTGCGAGGACGTGATCCTGATGCGCCCGCAGCAGGGCGAGGAAACCAATACCGAGCGCCTGATCGCCATTGCCGAGACCTTCAAGGGGCGTGACAAGGCCGCCGAAAAGGCCGCCGAGGAATGGCGCTCGTATGACGTCATCCGCCGTCTGGAGCACGCGCTGGTCAAGGGGATCGACGCCCATATCGTCGAGGACACCGAGGAAGCGCGCGCCCAGATAGCCGCCCGTGGTGGCCGCCCCATCGAGGTGATCGAAGGCCCGCTGATGGGCGGCATGAACACGGTGGGCGACCTGTTCGGCTCGGGCCAGATGTTCCTGCCGCAGGTGGTGAAATCGGCCCGCGTGATGAAAAAGGCGGTGGCCCACCTCATCCCCTTCATCGAGGCCGAGAAGGACGCCAAGGCCAAGGCCAAGGGCCGCATCATCATGGCCACCGTGAAGGGTGACGTGCATGATATCGGCAAGAACATCGTGGGCGTGGTCCTCCAGTGCAACGGCTATGAGGTGATCGACCTGGGCGTGATGGTGCCCTGGTCGACGATCATCGACACCGCGCAAAAGGAAGAGGTCGACATCATCGGCCTGTCGGGCCTGATCACGCCCAGCCTCGACGAGATGGTGACCGTGGCCGAGGAAATGCAGCGCGCGGGGATGACCATTCCGCTGCTGATCGGCGGGGCAACCACCAGCAAGGTGCACACCGCCCTGCGCATCGACCCGGCCTATGAGGGCCCGGTGGTCCATGTGCTCGACGCCAGCCGCGCGGTGGGCGTTGCCAGCCAGCTGCTCTCCGACACGCAGGCCGAGCCTTTCATCGAGGCCACCGCCGACGACTATCGCAAGGTGCGCGAGGCGCGCGAGGGCAAGGGCCAGTCGAAGCTGGTGAGCATCGAGGAGGCGCGCGCCAATGCCTTCCCGCTCGACCTTGCGCAAAAGGCGCCGGCGCCGCTGCAGCCCGGCCTGCACCGCTTCGACGACTGGGATCTGGCGGATCTGGCTGAATATATCGACTGGACACCCTTCTTCCGCGCATGGGAGCTGGCGGGCGTCTACCCGGCGATCCTGAACGACGAGGTCGTGGGCGAGGCCGCGCGCAACCTTTACGCTGACGCGCAGGCCATGCTGGCGCGCATCATCGAGGAAAAGTGGCTGACCGCGCGCGGCGTCTGCGCCTTCTGGCCCGCGCACCGCGAGGGCGACGACATCCTGCTGGAAAATGGCACGCGCATCCCCATGCTACGCCAGCAATTCGCCAAGTCGCGGGGCCGCGCCAATTTCTGCCTGGCCGACTTTGTCGCGCCGCAGGACGACTGGCTGGGCGGTTTTGCCGTGGGCATTCACGGCATCGATCCGCATCTGGCCCGCTTCAAGGCCGCGCATGACGACTATAGCGACATTCTGCTGAAAGCACTGGCCGACCGCTTTGCCGAAGCCTTTGCCGAGCGGCTGCATGCCCATGTGCGCACGCAATTGTGGGGCTATGCCGCGGGCGAGCAGCTGACCAACGAGGCGCTGATCCGCGAGCAGTATCGCGGCATCCGCCCCGCCCCCGGCTATCCGGCCTGCCCCGACCACAGCCTGAAGCCCATCCTGTTCGACCTTTTGCAGGCGGGCGAGAATGCCGGCATCGTGCTGACCGAATCGCAGGCGATGCTGCCCACGGCGGCCGTCTCGGGCTTCTATTTCGCGCATCCTGAAAGCCAGTATTTTGGCGTGGCGCGCATCGGCCCCGACCAGGTGAGCGATTATGCCGCAAGGCGCGGGATAGACCTGGCCACCGCCCAGCGCTGGCTGCGGCCCAATCTGGACTGAAACACGAAAGGGCAGGGTCAACCTGCCCTTTCCCTTATGCGCCCAAGTCTGCCATATCGCGCGGCGTGACCACGCAAACCCTCTCGCCGCTCGACGCGCTGCACCGCACCTTTGGCTTTTCCGGCTTTCGCGGCGTGCAGCAACAGGTGGTCGAGCGCATTCTGGGCGGCCAGTCGACGCTGGCGGTCATGCCCACGGGCGCGGGCAAGTCGCTCACCTATCAGTTGCCCGCCGTCATGCTGCCGGGCACCTGCGTGGTGGTCTCGCCGCTTATCGCGCTGATGCACGACCAGTTGCGCAGCGCGGCGGCCAACGGCATTCGCGCCGCCAGCCTGACCAGCGCCGACACCGACCGGGCCGCCACCGTGGCCGCGCTTATGGATGGGGCGCTCGACCTGCTGTATGTCGCGCCCGAACGCGCCAGCCAGCCCCATTTCCGCGAGATGCTGAGCCAGGCGCGGATCAGCCTTTTCGCCATCGACGAGGCGCATTGCGTCAGCCAGTGGGGCCACGACTTCCGCCCCGACTATCGCCTGCTGCGCCCGTTGATGGACCTGTTTGGCGATGTGCCCCGCCTGGCCCTGACCGCCACGGCCGACGCCCACACCCGCGCCGACATTCTGGACCAACTGGGCATTGGCCAAGACGGGCTGATCGTGGCCGGGTTTGACCGGCCCAACATCCAGTACCGCATCGCCCCGCGCGACAACCCCACCGCGCAAATCCGCCGCCTGATGGCCGAGAATCCGGGCGCCGGCATCGTC
>DATMUT010000572.1:0-4690 GCA_035563755.1 Novosphingobium sp. | reverse complement strand
TGGTCGACATCCCGGCTCTCCCCCTCGACCCGGAAGCGGCAGGGGCGGTCCGTCAGGGCCGCGTTCTGACCGGATTGCCCCAATCCGACGGGCTGTACTGGGCGCGATGCGGCGATGTGCCGGTCGCGCTGGTCCAGCTTGAAGGCGGCCTGCTACGGGTCGAGCGGGGCTTTAACCTCTAACGATGTCGCGGAGTAAGGTAATGTCGGTTTCGCCCGAAAAGAAGCAGGAAATCATTCAGGACAACGCCCGCCAGGCCAATGACACGGGTTCGCCCGAGGTCCAGGTGGCGATCCTGACCAGCCGCATCGTGACCCTGACCGAGCACTTCAAGGCCCACCACAAGGATAACCATTCGCGTCGTGGTCTGCTCATGATGGTGAACAAGCGTCGCACCCTGCTTGCCTACCTGAAGAAGAAGGATGTGGCGCGCTACAACGCCCTCATCGCCAAGCTGGGTCTGCGCAAGTAAGACCGGCCAAAGCAGCGCCCCGCCCAGAAATGATGGGTGGGGCGCTTCTCATTTGAGGTATAGACGTGCCGCCCCGCCATGGGGCGATTCGCGTTTCTGAAGGGCTGGCCTTGCCGGCCCTGTGACTGACGGGCCATCCCGCAATTCGGCGGGCGGCCTTGGGGCGCTGATTTACATGCCCCGCACCGCCGCCGGGCGGCACTCCCGGCATAAGCAAACCCCTGGCGCGCAATAGGGCCGCTGGGCAAAGGAAACATGATGTTCGACGTCAAGACCGTATCGCTCGAGTGGGGCGGAAAGACCCTCACTCTCGAAACCGGCCGTATCGCCCGCCAGGCCGATGGTGCTGTGCTGGCAACCTATGGCGAGACCGTGGTGCTGTGCGCCGTGACCGCCGCCAAGTCGGTGAAGGAAGGGCAGGACTTCTTCCCGCTCACCGTCCACTATCAGGAAAAGTTTTCGGCTGCGGGGCGCATCCCCGGTGGCTTTTTCAAGCGCGAGCGTGGTGCGACCGAGAAGGAAACGCTGGTTTCGCGCCTGATCGACCGTCCGGTCCGCCCGCTCTTCCCCGAGGGCTTCTACAACGAGATCAACGTCATTGCCCAGGTGCTGAGCTATGACGGCGAGACCGAGCCCGACATCGTCGCGATGATCGCCGCCTCGGCCGCGCTCACCATCTCGGGCGTGCCGTTCCTGGGCCCCATCGGCGCCGCGCGCGTCGGCTTCAAGGACGGTGAGTACCAGCTCAACCCGTCGCTCTCGGAAGCGGCCAGCGGCCGCCTCGACCTGGTTGTGGCCGCCACCGGCAACGCCGTGATGATGGTCGAATCGGAAGCCAAGGAGCTGACCGAGGAAGAGATGCTGGGCGCCGTGATGTTCGCCCATGACGAGAGCCGCAAGGTCGTCAACGCGATCATCGAGCTGGCCGAGAAGGCCGCCAAGGAGCCTTGGGACGTCGACCTGACCGACAATACGGCAGCGTTGAAGAAGAAGCTCAAGACGCTGGTCGGCAAGGACATCACCGCCGCCTACAAGCTGACCGACAAGTCGGCCCGCTCGAACGCGCTGAACGAGGCCCGCGCCAAGGCCAAGGCCGCCTTCGCCGACGAGGGCGCCCAGACCCAGATGGTCGCCATCAAGACCATGAAGAAGCTGGAAGCCGAGATCGTGCGCACCGCCATCCTGAAGGACGGCAAGCGTATCGACGGGCGCACAACCACGCAGGTCCGCCCGATCGAATCGATCGTTGGCTTCCTGCCGCGCACGCACGGTTCGGCCCTGTTCACCCGTGGCGAGACGCAGGCCATCTGCACCACCACGCTGGGCACCAAGGACGCCGAGCAGATGATCGACGGCCTCGACGGCCTGTCGTATCAGCGCTTCATGCTGCACTACAACTTCCCGCCCTATTCGGTTGGCGAAGTGGGTCGTTTCGGCGCTCCGGGCCGCCGCGAAGTGGGCCATGGCAAGCTGGCATGGCGGGCGCTGCACCCCGTGCTGCCCGCGCATGAAGACTTCCCCTACACCGTGCGCGTTCTCTCGGACATCACCGAGTCGAACGGTTCCTCCTCGATGGCGACCGTCTGTGGCGGTTCGCTCTCGATGATGGACGCCGGCGTGCCGCTGGTGCGCCCGGTCTCGGGTATCGCGATGGGCCTTATCCTCGAGGGCGACGATTTCACCGTGCTGTCCGACATCCTGGGTGACGAAGATCACCTCGGCGACATGGACTTCAAGGTGGCCGGCACCTCCGAGGGCATCACCACGATGCAGATGGACATCAAGGTGGCCGGCATCACCAAGGAGATCATGGCGCAGGCGCTGGCGCAGGCCAAGGAAGGCCGCGCGCACATCCTGGGCGAGATGCTCAAGGCCTTGGGTGAGGCTCGCACCGAGCTGTCGGCCCATGCGCCGCGCATCGAGACGATCAACATCGACAAGTCGAAGATCCGCGACGTGATCGGCACCGGCGGCAAGGTGATCCGCGAGATCGTGGCCAGCACCGGCGCCAAGGTCGACATCGACGACGAGGGCATCATCAAGATCTCGTCGAGCGACATCGCGCAGATCGAGGCCGCCAAGGCCTGGATCCTGGGCATCGTCGAGGAAGCCGAAGTCGGCAAGATCTACAAGGGCAAGGTCGTCAACATCGTCGACTTCGGCGCCTTCGTGAACTTCATGGGTGGCAAGGACGGCCTCGTCCACGTGTCGGAAATGAAGAACGAGCGCGTCGAGAAGCCCACCGACGTCGTGAAGGAAGGCCAGGAGGTCTTCGTCAAGGTGCTCGAGATCGACAACCGCGGCAAGGTGCGCCTGTCGATGCGCGTCGTCGATCAGGAAACCGGCGCCGAGCTGGAAGACACCCGCCCGGCCCGCGAACCGCGCGAGCCGCGTGGTGATCGGGGCGACCGTGGTGATCGCGGCGACCGTCGTGGTCCGCGTGGCGACCGTGGCGGCGACCGCGGCGGCCGTGGTGGCGACCGTGGCCCCCGCCGCGAAGGCCGTGGCGAGCGCCGTGAAGGTGGCGACCCCGACCACATGCCCGCTTTCCTGAAGTCGGACGACTGATCCGCTTCGGATAGCCAAAAAGGCCCGTCACCAGCGATGGTGGCGGGCCTTTTGCTTTGCTGCGCCGGCTTTTCAGGGCCGTGTGGGCGGTATCTCGTTTGGCGCTACGATAACCCGGTCGCGCCCTTCGCCCTTGGCGCGATACAGCGCCTTGTCGGCCGCGCTCAGCGCCGCGCGCGGATTGGCAAAGCCGAAGACGTCGGCCACGCCGCCCGAAAACGTCACCCGGCCAAAGGGCGCGTCGGTGGCGCGGTTCACCATCTGTCGTTCGGCGATCGAGGCGCGGGCATCGTCCAACAATTCCCATGCCTGATGGGGCGAGCGGCCGCGCAGCAGCACGACGAACTCCTCGCCGCCGTGGCGCGCGACATGGCAGCGGTCGTTCGACAGGCGGGCCAGGCATTCGGCCACGGCCTTGAGCACACGATCGCCGGCATCGTGGCCGTGCTGGTCGTTGATCCGCTTGAAATTGTCGATGTCGCAGAAGGCCACGCACAATTGCTCGCCGCACTCGCGCGCCGAGGCATATTCGGCGGCATAGCGTTTTTCGAAGGCGCGGCGGTTGGGCAGGCCGGTCAGGTGGTCCTCCTCGGCGCTGCGGCGGGCCTGTTCGAGGCTGCGGCGCAGCGCGCGGGTCTGCAACATGCCGCGCGCCATTTCCTGCTCGAGGCTGCGCGTGCGCTCGAGCATGGCGCGGGCAAGGCCCATCAGCTCGTTCACGGCCTGTCCGTCCTGCGCGCGGATGCTGGTTTTGCCCGCGGCGCCAAGGTCGTCGACATGGTCGGTGAGTGCTGAGGAATAGTCGCTGGCGGCCGATTTGGCGGCATTGGTGGTGCGGCCAAATTCTTCCATATTGTTTTCAAGGCGGACCATCAGCCGGTTGAGTTCGGCGTGTTCGTCGGGTTGCCTTTCGCGGCTGGCCTGTTCCAGCCATTCCAGCGTCACGGGCGCGCGCTCGTGGATGCGTTCGTCGATCTGCCGCATCATGTGCCCGTCACTGCCGGTCAGGTAGTCGTGGGCAACGGCGAGCGTGAAATTGGTGATGTCGAGATCGTGCGCAAGCAGGAACTCGCCGATGTCGTGCAGCAATTGCGCGCGCGCGAGGCGCATCGGGTCAAGCGTGTCGAGGGCGCGCAGCGAAGCGGGGATATCGGCCTCGCTGGGGGCTGGTGTGCCAGACGAATCCTCCTGGCTGCCCCGCAACCATTCGAGGAAGCCACGCGCCGGTCGGCGGTGCAAAGAGGGGTCTTGCGCGCTCATGCGGGACAAAGGACGGTCCGGCGCAGCAGGGTTTAAGGGGGCGGCATCAAAATAATGGCGCCCCCATTCAGGTCAGTTCGCTGACGCTGCCGTGCCCGTGGCGCGCGCCGGCGGGGTTGCCTGAGCGGATGTGGAGGGCGCATCCCAGTCGCGCGGGGCAAGGCAGCAGAAGCTGCCGCGCATATGCGCCCTGTGCCGCAATTCGCGCGGTAGCCACTGGCAGCCCAGAATGATGCCCGAGGAGTGCCGGCTGCGCAAATAGGCCAGCGGATCGCTGATCGACCCGTGCAGCTTTGGCGCGAGCACGGCCAACTGGTGCTGGGGCAGGCGGCTTTCCATGAAGGCGAAGTAGGTGGTGTCGTCGATCAGCAGATTGCTGGCCTGATCTGG
>DATMUT010000571.1:0-6264 GCA_035563755.1 Novosphingobium sp. | reverse complement strand
GGCCGTAGGATTTCATGATTTCGGCTTTCTCGGCGGCGCTGTCGCCGGTCGCCGAGATGATCGCGCCCGCGTGGCCCATGCGGCGGCCCGGAGGCGCCGTGCGGCCCGCGATGAAGCCAGCCATCGGCTTCTTGCGACCGCGCTTGGCCTCGTCCTTCAGGAACTGGGCCGCTTCTTCCTCGGCGCTGCCGCCGATCTCGCCGATCATGATGATCGACTTGGTCTCGTCGTCGGCCAGGAACAGCTCGAGCACGTCGATGAAGTTGGTGCCGTTGACCGGGTCGCCGCCGATGCCGACAGCCGTGGTCTGGCCAAGGCCGATGTTCGAGGTCTGGAACACCGCCTCATAGGTCAGCGTGCCCGAACGCGACACGACGCCAACCGAACCCTTCTTGAAGATGCTGCCGGGCATGATGCCGATCTTGCACTCGTTGGGGGTCAGCACGCCAGGGCAGTTCGGCCCGATCAGACGCGATTTCGAACCCTGCAGGGCGCGCTTCACGCGGATCATGTCGATGACGGGGATGCCCTCGGTGATCGTGACGATCAGCGGGATCTCGGCATCGATGGCTTCCAGGATCGAGTCTGCGGCGAACGGCGGCGGAACGTAGATCACGCTGGCGTCGGCGCCGGTCTTCGACTTGGCCTCGGCAACAGTGTCGAACACGGGCAGGCCGATGTGGGTCGTGCCGCCCTTGCCGGGGGTCACGCCGCCGACCATCTGCGTGCCATAGGCCAGCGCCTGCTCGGTGTGGAAGGTGCCGGTCGCACCGGTCATACCCTGGGTGATGACCTTGGTATTCTTGTTGATGAGGATCGACATCTGGAACTCCGATGGGGAGAAGAGGGCGCTAGGCCGTTTGTAACCTTCGGGGCGGTCCGTGGTGCGCCCCAACAGGCCGAAGTTGTATCAGATAGTCGGGCCCGACCAGGTCGGGCCCGAATGATCAGCCCGATCAGGCCAGGCTGGGGTCGATGCCCTTGCAGGCCACCAGCAGTTCCTTGACCGCGTCGACCGAGACCTGGAGGTTGCCCTTGGCTTCCTCGTCCAGCTCGATCTCGATGATCTTCTCAACGCCATTGGCGCCGATCATCACGGGCACGCCCACATACAGGCCGTCAACGCCATAGGCGCCGTCGACATAGGCAGCGACCGGCAGGATGCGCTTCTGGTCGCCCAGATAGGCTTCGGCCATGGCGATGGCCGAGGCGGCCGGCGCATAGAAGGCCGAACCGGTCTTGAGCAGGCCGACGATCTCGCCGCCGCCCGAACGGGTGCGCTGCACGACGGCGTCGATCTTTTCCTTGGTCGACAGGCCCATCTTGATGAGGTCGGGAACGGGGATGCCGTTGACGGTCGAGTACTGCACGACCGGCACCATGGTGTCGCCGTGGCCGCCCAGCACGAAGGTGTTCACGTCGCGGATCGAGACGCCGAATTCCCAGGCCAGGAAGGTCGAGAAGCGGGCCGAGTCGAGCACGCCGGCCATGCCGACGACCTTGTTCGCGGGCAGGCCCGAGAACTCGCGCAGCGCCCACACCATCGCGTCGAGCGGGTTGGTGATGCAGATCACGAAAGCGTCGGGGGCGTTCTTGGCGATGCCCTCGCCGACCGACTTCATCACCTTGAGGTTGATGCCCAGCAGGTCGTCGCGGCTCATGCCGGGCTTGCGGGCAACACCGGCGGTCACGATGATGACGTCGGCGCCGGCAATGTCGGCATAGTCGTTCGAGCCGGTGATCTTGGCGTCAAAGCCTTCGACCGGGCCGCACTGCGACAGGTCAAGAGCCTTGCCCTGAGGCACACCCTCAACAACGTCGAACAGGACGATGTCGCCCAGTTCCTTCTGCGCTGCCAGGTGGGCCAGCGTACCGCCGATGTTGCCGGCGCCAATAAGGGCAATCTTCTTGCGAGCCATGGGGAAAACCAGTCCTTCCCTATTTGCGGGGCTTCCCGCCGGCCAGAAACCACCGACAAGGAGCGAAATCAATTCGAGGACACCCGCACAGTCCCGCAAGCGCGCGTGGGCCTCTGGTTGGATTGCGGGGCACGCCCTATTCCTCTCGTGGGGCCATCGCAAGGGCGGAAAAGCGGGATTTGCGAAAAAGTTTGAGCGAATAATTCGCAATAGCAATAAATATCCGGGGTGCGGCCAAATTGGTTATTTTGGGTGGCAAGTATAGCCCATGTGGGCTGCGGATGCGGCGTGAAAATGGCGGGAATGCGCTAAAAAACGGCGCTGCCTACGCGTCGCGTGGCGGTTCAGGCGCGCTTGCGGGCCAACTTGTCGTTCGCCGTCGACGAGTCGGCACGATCGGCCCCCTCGCCAGTGGCGAGCGTTTCTGGGGCCGCAGTCTCACCGCTGGCCGGGATCGCGCTTTGCTCGGTGGCCGGGCGCTCGAGCAGATAGGGTTCCTGCACGAGCAGCATGGCGGCCAGATAATCCGGTACCGCGCGGCTGTAGATCCAGCCCTGGCCCAGCGTGCAGCCCGCCTGGCGCACGGCTTCGACCTGCTCTGGCGTTTCCAGCCCCTCGGCCACGATTTCCATGCCCAGTGCCAGGCCCATGCCCGACACCGCGCGGATCACCGCCGCACTCGTGGGGCCTGCGTTGATGCCCGACACAAAGCTGCGGTCGATCTTGATCTTCTTGAACGGGTATTTGTTCAGGTAGCCAAGGCTGGAATAGCCCGTGCCGAAATCATCAAGGGCAAAGCGGACGCCGGCAGCGGAAAGCTCCTCGATAAAGGCGGTTGTGTTCGGGCTGTGGTCGAGCAGGACGGTTTCGGTAATTTCCAGTTCGAGCCGCTCGGGCGGCAGGCGGGCCTCGCGCAGCGCCGTCAGAATGCCCAGAGCCGCGCCAGGCGCACGAATCTGCACCGGCGAGAGGTTGACCGCAACGGTCACATCGTCGGGCCAGGTGGCGGCCACGCGCGCCGCTTGCGCGGTAATCCAGTTGCCCAGCGTGATGATGGCGCCGGTTTCCTCGGCCACCGGAATGAACTCGTCGGGGCGCAGCTCGCCCTTTTCGGGGTGGAACCAGCGCACCAGCGCCTCGAACGCGCGGATCTTGCCGGTCTGCAGGTCGATCAGCGGCTGGAAGAACACCGACAGCTCGTCGCGCTGCAGCGCAAGGCGCAGCTCGGTCTCGATCTCCTTGCGGCGCACCAGGCTGCGCGTCATCGACGGGTCGAAGAAGGTGATCTGCTTGCGGCCGTTTATCTTGGCCTGATACAGCGCCAGGTCGGCCCCCTGCATGACGCTGTCGAGGTCCGCGCCATCGTCGGGCAGGACCGCGATGCCGATCGAGCAACCGATCTCGATCCGGTCATCGTCGATGCGGATCGGGCGGGTGATGTCCTCGAGCAGCCCTTCGGCCAGCTCGCGGATGGCGTCGGCATGGGCCGCTTCGCAGGCAACGATGAATTCATCGCCGCCAAAGCGTGCAACGCAGGCATCTTCGGGCGCGCGCTTGCGCAGGCGGTGCGCCACTTCGGCCAGCAGGCGGTCGCCCACCTGATGGCCCAGCGTATCGTTGATTTCCTTGAACCGGTCGAGGTCGAGCCAGAACAGCGCCAGCTTGGAATCGTGATGCAGGCCCATCAGCTTCTCGACCAGCTGATGGTTGAGGCCGGCGCGGTTGAGCAGGCCGGTCACCACGTCGGTGCGGGCCAGTTGCTGCATCTTTTCGGCCAGGCGCTGGCTGGTTTCGGCAGCCGAGATCGAGTCTCTCAGGGTGCGGAAGGTGTTGCGCGTGATCGAGATCATCGCCAGCAGCAACATGATGGTGGTGATGCCCAGCACCTTGTTGGCAAATTCCGGCTTGATCAGGCCCACGATAATCTGTGGCCCAAGCGCGAACAGCATTTGCCCGATGGCAATGGCCGGCCGCCCGGCGTTGCGCGCGGCAATGCCTGCGCCATAGGCCGATGGCAACACCACGGCCATCACCCTTGCGGCCGGGGCGATATCGTACCACATGGCCAGCGCGCCGATCAGCCCGGCAAGTCCGGCAAAGCTGAATGCGCCCACTTCGAACAACAGCTCCAGGCGGCGCGCGTTGCGATTGTCGGTGCGGGGCAGCGTATAGCCCAGGATCACACGCGCTACGCCGACCAGGGCCTGCAGCGCGGCCGCTATGACGATGGCGGGGCGGTGCGATTCCATGGCCGCGGGCAACGAGGCCAGCGAGCAGGAAATGGCCCCCAGAGCCAGGCTTGCCGGCTGGGTGTAAAGCGTCGCCACGAGCAGGGCGCGAACCCTGTCGTCTGTTGCGTTGGTCCTGAACATGACCCGCAGACTGTGGCGAAACTGGTTGATTGCAGCGCTCCTTGTGGCCATCCCAAGCTAGTGAGGAGGTGTCACCGAATGGTAAACGCAACCATAAAATCGGCTACGTGAAGGCCGATATATGGCTGCATTCTCCGCGTTTGGCTGCCTGAAAAATCAATACTCGGCGCCGTGAGCGATCACGGCCGAGGCCACCTGCTTGTCGAGCATCCGGCAAATGGCGAGCCAATGCTGATAGCGGCGCCGGTCGCCGGCAAAGAAGGCGCGTTCGGCCTCGTCACGTGCGTGTTCGGCCGCGCCCAGGCCATGCCGGGCAAAGTGGCGCAGCGTTGATTGCAGCAGCATGTCACGCGAGATGCCATTGTCGCAGTCGTTGGCGGGCGTGGCAGGGCGCACGCAGGTGACCACCCGCGTGACTGCGCTGCATTCGCCTGTGCCGGCAGCGGCAAATCGGATCGACATGTAGTGAAAGCTCCTTCTGACATGCGCGCAATGTCGGTTTTGTCAGGCCAAGGATACAGGCAAGGGGCTAAACCTTTGTGATCTGGCGTGGTTATCAATCGGCAACCACTTTTCCCTGTATGTAGTCGGCATCAGGCCCGCGCCCCAGCGAAGATGGGGCGGAAATGGGCCAAAAGCGCAGGGTTGGCGGCCCATCAGGGCCATTTCCTCAACGCGGCGCGGCAATCCAGCGGCCGCTGTCGCGATACTCGGGGCGCACAGTGCTCGGGGCTGGCGTGTCGGGGCGATAGGCGGCATCGGTCTCGGCGCGGGGGCTGGCCGCGCGATCGGGCGCGGTCGGGGCGGGCGCCGCCGGCAGCCGCAGCCCATCCTCGTAAAGATGCGCTTGCGCCAGCGGGTCGGCCTTGTCGGCCAGCGTCACATCGGCCCCGCCGCGCTGATGCACGCCGGGGAGGGGCTCGCCGCCGGCATAGGCAAACCGGAAGGCGCCGGCCATTCCTGCCGGACCTTCCATACGATAAAAGCGATGAGCGCCGATCTGCCCGAGAAAGTCGAGTTTGTCGGCCCAGTAGGGGTGCACCGCAAAGGTGTGATAATGCGTCGCCAGCCCGACCGGCGCGTAAACATAGCCGCTGAGTGCTGCGCGCGCGACGGCCTCGGCGCGGTTCCAGAAATAGGGCGCGGGCTTGCGCGCCAGCGCGCCATCGCAGGTAAAGGTGAACTGGCAGCCGGTTGTCAGCTCGGACCCCTGAAACACCACGCCGCACACCGTCTTGGGAAAGCTGGGGTGCGCCACCCGGTTGAGCACGACCTGCGCCACGGCCCGCTGCCCGCCGTCCGGCTCGCTGGCCGCTTCGTAATAGACCGCCGCGGTCAGGCAGGCCAAGGCGCGGGCGCGATCAAACGGCGCTTCGATGGTGGTGGGGCGCGCGGCCGGGCCGGGCCCTGTCAGAAGCGAGGTCGGGGCCTGCCCTGCATCGTTATCCCAGTGCAACCCGGCGGCGGGGAGTTTTGCCGGGGCATCGTCTGCTGCCAGATAATAATAGGCCGATCCGGGAAAGTCGCCGCCCGGCCGCTCGAATGGCATGGGGATGATCTGGCCATCGGGCGCTTCCTGCGTGCTGTCGGCGGCCGACAGGGTGGCGGCGAGCGCCTGCGCGCTGTCGTCGTTGCGCAGGACATGAAGGCCTGTGAGCAGAACCAATGCCAGCAGCGCCGCAACCCCGCGCCGGGCGGCCAATGCCAGCGCGGCCGCCTGCCGGCGCCGGGCAATGGTCAACGGGCGTTTGCGGTTCAGGCGAAGGCGGAAGGTGTCTTCATCCTGCTCGCCGCCTGCTGCCATGCCAGCCCCCGCATGAACGGGCTGGCATGGGGCCGGCGTGGGCTGCAATGAAGGGCGGGGCGGGTGCATCACATGTCTCGGGTCTGGGATGGGGCGGGCATAAACCGGCAAGGGATTTCGTGCACCTCGTGATTGGGCGCCGTCTCAATTCGATACGGATCGCGCATCA
>DATMUT010000570.1:0-4968 GCA_035563755.1 Novosphingobium sp. | reverse complement strand
AAGCAAGCCATAGGAAAGCAACGGGCCTTGCATAAAATCCCCTGAAATTCTCAGGGATGGCTTTAACGCTGCGGGCTTACCAAACAGTAACCACCGAGACGGGCGGGAATTGGGCAGATGAGGCAGCAAATCGACGAGGCTCCGCGCGCGCAGTGGTGCCGTATCCCTGATGCCGCGCGCGAGGGGCTGTGGCATGCCGGCGATGGCCATGCGATCCGCCGCATCGATTTTGCGCCGGCCGCCGATGTGCCGCTCAGGGGGGGCTTGCTGTTCCTGCCGGGGCGGGGCGACATCTACGAGAAGTACCTCGAGGTGCTGTCGCACTGGAGCAGGCAGGGCTGGCATGCGACGGCTATCGACTGGCGCGGGCAGGCTGGGTCGGGGCGCGAGGGGCGCGATTCGCAGACCGGGCACATCGCTGATTTCTCTATATGGATCAAAGATCTCGCTGATTTTTGGCAGGACTGGGCTGCCTCGGTTCCTGGCCCACATGCGCTGGTTGGCCATTCGATGGGAGGGCATCTGGCGCTGCGCGCGCTGGCCGAAAGGCGGGTCGATCCCTTCGCCTGCGTGCTGACCACGCCGATGCTGGGCTTCTTTGCCTGGGGCATGCCGCTATGGGCGCAGCACAGCCTTGCGCGGGCCCATATCGCCAGCGGCGATCCGCGCCGCCCGGCCTGGAAAGTGAGCGAGAAACCCCTCTCGCCCCGGCACAAACGGATGCTGCTGCTCACCCATGACGCGCGCCGTTATGCCGAAGAATTGTGCTGGAAGAAGCAGCGCCCGCATCTGGTGATGGGCTCGGCCAGCTGGGGGTGGATGGAAAGGGCGCTCGAGTCGATGCGCGGATTGCAGGCGCCCGGCGTGCTCGAATCGGTGCGCACGCCGGTGCAGCTGTTCACCACCAGCGCCGACGGGCTGGTCAGCCACGCGGCGATTCTGCGCGCCGCGCGCCGCCTGCCGCATGGCGAACTGGTCACGCTGGGCCGCGAGGCGCGTCACGAACTGCTGCGCGAGACCGATTCGGTGCGCGAACCGGTGCTGGCCGCGATCGATGCTTTTCTGGCCCGCCACCGCCCCGAATCGGTCGTGCAGGCCGCCGCCGCGTCCATCGGGGGTTGACCCGGCGGGCCTGCGGGGCTTTGGGCTTGGGGATGACTCAAAGGCCCACGAACGAGCGTTACGGCATTGCGATCATTGGCGCCGGCATGGCTGGCGCCTCGCTGGCGGCGGCTTTGGTCAAGCGCGCGGGTGGCCGCTCGATCGTGATGGTCGAGGCCGAAGCGCAGCCCGGCTATCACGCCACGGGCCGCTCGGCCGCCTTCTGGACCGAAAGCTATGGCGGCCCGCTGGTGCAGCCCCTGACCAGCGCCTCGGGGCCGGAATTGCGCGCGCTGGGCGTGTTGCGCCTGCGTCAGGCGCTCACGCTGGCGCGAATCGGTCAGGAAGAGGCGCTCGACGCTTTCGTGGCGCGCTTTGCTGGCCTGGGGGTCGACATTGCGCGGGTGGACCGGGCGCGCGCCGCAGAAATGGTGCCCGGCCTGCGCGAGGGGTGGATCGGCGGGGCGCTCGAGCCTGATTGCTGCGACATCGACGTGGCCGCGCTGCATCAGCACTATCTGGCACAGGCGCGGCGCGGCGGGGTCGAGCTGGCCTGCGCGGCCGGTGTCGTGGGCATCGAGCGGCAGGGCGGCGACTGGCTGTTGCATTTGGCCAGCGGGCAGGAGATGCGCGCCGAGGTGGTGGTGAATGCCGCCGGCGCCTGGGCCGATGCGGCGGCGCGCATGGCAGGCGCGCTGGCGCCCGGCATCCAGCCTTACCGGCGCACGATGGTGCAGTTGCGCGTCGATCCCGAGCCATCGGCCGACCTGCCGCTGGTGCTCGATCTGGACGAGACCTTCTATTTCAAGCCCGAGAATGGCCGGCTGTGGCTGACCCCGCATGACGAGACGCCGAGCGCCCCGTGCGATGCCGCACCCGAGGAGATCGACGTTGCCATCGCCATCGACCGGATGGAGCAGGTGGTGGACTGGCGCCCCGGCCATGTCGAGCATCGCTGGGCGGGCTTGCGCAGCTTTGCGCCCGACCGGCTGCCCATCTATGGCTGGGACGCGGGCGTGCCGGGTTTTTTCTGGTGCGCGGGGCAGGGCGGTTTCGGCATCCAGACTGCGCCTGCTGGGGCCGATCTGGCCGCGCGCCTGCTGCTGGGCGAGGCGGCCGGGGCGGTTGACCCCGCGCCATTCACGCCAGCGCGTTTCGAGGGGGTGAAGGCCTAGCTGGCGGGTTTGCCGCCCAGCTCCTGCCTTTCTCAGCCCCGGCCCTTCTTGCCTGCCGCCACAGCCGCATCGCTGGCCAGCTTGTCGACGCGCTCGTTCTCGACATGGCCGTTATGGCCGCGCACCCATTGCCAGTCGATCTTGTGCGGGCGGGCCACCAGCAGCATCTCGCGCCACAGGTCCTCGTTGGCGACGGGTTCCTTCTTGGCGTTGACCCAGCCCTTCTTCTGCCAGCCAAAGACCCATTTGGTGATGCCGTCGATCACATATTTGCTGTCGGTGCAAACGGTCACGGTGCAAGGCTGGTTGAGCGCGGCTAGAGCGCGGATGACCGCGGTCATTTCCATGCGGTTGTTGGTCGTCTCGGCTTCCGAGCCGACCAGCTCCTTGGCATGTTCGCCCATGCGCAGCAGCGCTGCCCAGCCGCCGGGGCCGGGGTTGCCCTTGCAGGCGCCGTCGGTGAAAATCTCGACCTGCTTCACGCGGCGAACACCCCGGCATTGGCGGGGTTGCCATAGAATTCGACGCGGCGGGCAAAGGCCATCGGGTCCTTGCGGGTGACCAGTGCGTCGGCGGGCGTGTGCAGCCAGTCATAGGCGCGGGTGGCCAGAAAGCGCATGGCAGCGCCGCGCGCCAGCACGGGCAGGGCGGCGCGCTCGGCCGCCGAAAGGGGGCGCACCGATTCGTAGCCGGCCAGCAGCGCTGCCGAAACCGCCGGATCGAACACGCGCCCGTCGGCCGAAAAGCACCATGCCGCGTGGGTCACGGCCACGTCATAGGCGCTGATGTCGGTGCAGGCGAAGTAGAAGTCGATGAGGCCGGCAACCTGCGTGCCCAGCATCAGCACATTGTCGGGAAACAGGTCGGCGTGGATGACCGAGCGGGGCAGGTCGGCGGGCCAGCTGCGGGCCAGAGCGGCTAGCTCGCGCGTGACCAGCGCGCCCAGTTCGGGGTGGATCTGCGCCAGCCCTTCCTCGCCGCAATCGCCCAGCAATTGGCGCCAGGTGTCTGGCCCCATGCCATTGGCGCGGGCCTGCGGGAAATCTGCCACGGCCAGATGCAGCCCGGCCAGCGCCGCGCCCACGCTGTGGGCTTGCTGCGCGCTGGGCGCCGAGACCGATACGCCGGGCAGGAATTCGATGAGCGCGACCGCCTTTTGCGCCCCGTCGGCACCCGATACCATGCGGAAGCTGGCGCCCGCCCGGTCGTGGATGGTGCGCGGCACCGGGCAGCCCTTGTCGGCCAGATGGTCGAGCAGGCCCAGGAAAAAGGGCAGGTCGTCAACCTCGGTGCGGCCCTCGAACATGGTCAGGATGAAGCGCGCGCCCGCGCCATCGGGGCCGGCCGTGTCGATCAGCCAGTTGCTGTTCGACACGCCCTCGGCAATGCCCTTGGCCGAGCGCAGCGCGCCCACGTCGAACTGGCCGATCAGCGCCTCGAGCGCCGCGGACGTAAGCTGCGTATAAACCGCCATGAGTGCCCTGCTTATTCGACGTCGGAAAGCTGGCGCGGCAGCTTGAACACCATCTTTTCCTCGGTGGTCACCACCGTTTCCTCGCTGACCGAGCGGAAGGTGGCGATGAAATCGACACATTCGCGCACCAGCGCCTCGGGCGCCGAGGCGCCGGCGGTCAGGCCCAGCGTGTTGACGCCCTCGAGCCATGCCGGATCGATCTCGCTGGCGCGCTGCACCAGCTTGGCAGGCGTACCGCCGCGATCGGCCACTTCGACCAGACGCATCGAGTTCGACGAATTGGGCGCGCCGATCACGAACAGCAGGTCGCATTCGGGCGCGATGGCCTTGACCGAGGCCTGGCGGTTCGAGGTGGCGTAGCAGATGTCCTCGGCGCGGGGGCCGTGGATCTGCGGATACCGGGCGCGCAGGGCCGCAACGATCTGCGCGGTGTCATCGACCGAGAGCGTGGTCTGCGTGAGGAAACCCAGCGCATCCTCGGTCGTGAAGGGCAGCTTCTCGACATCCTCGACCGTCTCGACCAGCGTCATCGCGCCTTCGGGCACCTGACCCAGCGTGCCGATCACCTCGGGGTGGCCCTTGTGGCCGATGAAGATGATGTGGCGGCCAGCCTCGATCTGGCGCTCGGCCTGGCGGTGCACCTTGCTCACCAGCGGGCAGGTCGCGTCGAGCCATTCGAGGCCGCGCGCGTCGGCCGCGGCCGGAATGGCCTTGGGCACGCCATGGGCCGAGAAGATGACCGGCGCGCCATCGGGCACCTCGTCCAGCTCCTCGACAAAGATCGCGCCCTTCTCGCGCAGGCCGTCGACCACGAAGCGGTTATGGACGATCTCGTGACGCACATAGACCGGCGCGCCATATTTGCGAATCGCTCGCTCGACGATCTCGATCGCGCGGTCAACGCCCGCGCAAAAGCCGCGCGGCGCGGCAATCAACAGGCGCAACGGCGGCAGGTCCGCAGTCGGGCGGGGCGAGACGGAGGCCGCGGCGGCCTGTTCATCGGTGTGACAGGAAGCGTTCATGCATCCGCCTCTAGCGCTTTGCGATGCGGGCCGCTAGGGCAGTCGCCAAGGAATATCGAGGACCTACCGATGCAGTTTCGTTTCGTGCGTTTTGTTGCCCTGGCCGGTTCTGTTGCTGCCTGCGCCCTGCTTGCCGGGTGCAAGTCGCATGGCGAACTCGTCGTCGAGGAAGGCGTGGGCATCACCGCGATTCGCT
>DATMUT010000569.1:0-7434 GCA_035563755.1 Novosphingobium sp. | reverse complement strand
GATGGGGCCGCGCACCGGGTGCGTCCAGCGCACCAGCGCCTCGAGCCCGACGAGGTGGCCTTCGGTATTGACCTGTGGCTGATAAAGCATGCGCAAGGCGCCGCCGGCCAGCGCCGCTGCCAGATCGTGCTCGAGATCGCGGCGCAGGCGCAGCGCATTGTCCATCTCGACTTCGAAGAAGGCGGCCCGGCCGCGTCCGCGTTCCTTGGCCTCGTGCAGGGCCAGATCGGCCTGGCGCAGCATTTCGGCCGGCGTGGTTGCCGCGTCCTGCAGGCAGCTTATGCCAATCGAGCAGCCCGTGCGCAGCACCCCGCAAGGCAGGTCGACAGGCGAGGCCAGCGTCGAGAGAATGCGCTCGGCCATGTGCAGCGCGCCATCGGCGCCGGTATGAGGCAGCAGCACGGCAAATTCATCGCCGCCCACCCGCGCCAGCAGATCGCTTTGCCGGCACATGCCCTGCAGCATTTTGGCCACCGCCTCGATCAGCGCATCGCCGGCGTGATGGCCCAGCGTGTCGTTCACGTCCTGAAACCGGTCGAGATCGATGCTGAGCACGCTGACCTCGATGGGGGTGCGGCGGGCAAGGGCCTGCACCTGCGCCAGCTGGTCGAGCAGATAGGAGCGGTTGGGCAATTGGGTGAGCGGGTCGAAATGCGCGAGTTTGTGCTCGCGCTCCTTGCTGGCGCGCAGGCAGCGCAGCCCCTCGCGCGTGAGCAGTGTGGCCAGCGTGCCAAGCAGCAGCGCCATGGCCGCCAGTGGCCAGCTCAGCCGCTCGAGCAGATCCGCGCCGGGGCGCCGCTGCTGCCAGGTCAGCCGCGCCACGGCGTGGCCATCGATGTCCTCGAGCGCAATGGCAGGGGTCACGACGCTCTGGTGCCCGTCAAGCGGTGATGCCGGTTCGACGCGCAGCGCGCCAACCATCGAGCGCAGTCCAAAACGCGCCAGTTGCCGCGCGTCGAGGGCCTGTGCCCCCATGACCAGCACCGTACCGGGCCGGCCGGGCGATGTCACGCGCAGGCCGCACAGCATCATCAGCTGCCCGCTGCTCCACCCGATCGAGCAGGCGCGCATCAGGCCAGGGGCAGCGCGCATGTGACGAGCCACCTGCAACATCACCGGGCCAAGCTCGCCAGCGCTGGCATGGCGCATCCGGGCGCCCTCGCGCGCGGCATAAGTGGGGCGGTCCTGGCCCTCGGGCAGGACGAGCAGCGCCTCTATACCCGCCGTCTCGGCCAGAGGCGCGGCGATCTGGGTGCTGATCCACGAAGCATCGGGGCGCGGAGCGAAATGCTGCGCTTCATTCTCGCCGTCGAGCCGCTGGAAAAGGGTGTCGGCCAAGGCATCGAGCCGGTTGCGAAAGCCCTGCCGGGCTGAATGCTGCTGCATCTGCCGGGCCATTTCGTCGAACTGCAACGTCTGCATTATGGTCAGCGCGGCCAGCGCGGCCAGCACCACCAGCGCCATGCCCAGCAGCGCGGCCGGCGCCGGGCGTATGAGGCCCATATGTCTGGAGCGCCCTGGCGCGAAGATCATGCGAAATTTCCCGTCGGCAGGCCAGCCTGGGCCCTGTCCAGCATCACCTGTTATCGGTGCCGGCTTGCCAAACCGTGCTTGTCTTCAGTCTGTAGCGATACGTATGGCCGTTAAGGCAATACGGTTGCATTTGCCCGATATGTGGCCAAAAACTGCGTTCTTGCGGCCAGTTAAAAGGTTACTGCCATCAGGCGCAGCGGTCCGAGCGCAATTCGTATCCGGCGCCCCGGTGGGTTTCGATGGGCGCGCATCCCAGCGTTTGCAGGCGCCGTCGCAGGCGTGACAGATTGCTCTCGATGATGTTGGCCTGCGGTTGCTCGTTGCGCTGCCACACATGCTCGAGCAGCATGTCGCGCGTCACCACCTTGTCGACATGGTCGATCAGGAAGGCCATGAGCGAATATTCCTTGCGATTGAGAACCACCGACTGGCCGCCAAAGGCCAAACGTCGCCCGCCCGCATCGAGCCGCAAGCGGCCCACCCGGCTGGCCGGGGGCTGGGGCGGCAGGTCGGGGTGGCGCGCTGGGGCCCGCACAGGCAGCGGCCAGCGCCGTCCGCGCATGGCGATCACGGCCAGGCGCGCGTTCAACCGGGCCAGATCCACCGGCTTTGCCAGATAATCATCGGCGCCGGCCTGCAGCCCTTCCACCCGTTCCTCGACCGAGGCCATGGCGCTCAGCATGAGCACGGGCGGCGCAAGGCCGGCACTGTGCAGGCCGGCAATGACCTCGATGCCGGTCATGTCGGGCAGCGTGCGGTCGAGCACAAGCGCATCGTAATCGGTCTGCGCACACGCCTCGATGGCGGACTGCCCGCATGCGGCATGGTCGACCGTATGACCCATGCTGGCAAGGCCTTGACACAAAACGGTGGCCAGAGACGCGTCGTCCTCGACGACAAGGTAATTCATGGGCGCGCCCTTGCGAAATATTCGGGGCCGCCACGGCGCAAAAGGCCGGGCGGTGCGTGACTAGGGGCGCCTTTGCGTCATGGATATGACATTGCTGTGACGTTGACAGGGCGGTTTTGTCATGCGGCGGCCCGGTACGCCCGGGCGGGGCATGTCAGCGGTAGAATTCGCTTTCGATGGCGCTCAGTGTGTGAAAGCCGGCTTCGACATGGGCGCGCATGGCGGCTTCTGCGGCATCGGCGTCGCGCGCAAGGATCATGTCGACCATGGCGCGGTGGTCGGCATTGGCGGTGCGCAAGCGCTCGTCGTCATAGAAGCTTTCGAACAAAAGGCGGTGAATTGGTACATTAAGGCGTTGTAACAATTCGGCAATCTGCACATTGCCCGAGCCTTCGACCACCAGGCGGTGCCATTCGCCGTTCAGCCGGCCGAACTTGTCGGGCAGGCGGTTCTCGACGCAATCGTTGAGCTGTTTTTGAAGGGCGACCAGCCGGTCGAAATCGGCCTGCGTGCCGTAGCGGGCGAAATCGGCGGCCGAAATGCCCTCGAGCGCCATGCGTGCGCGGTAGATCTGGCGCACTTCCTCGATGGTGGCGCTGCGCACCGAGGCGCCGCGAAACTCCTCGATCAGCACCAGCCCTTCGCCTTCAAGCCGTTTCAGCGCCTCGCGCACCTTGGTGCGGCTGGCGCCGGTCTGGCGGATGATGTCGACCTCGACCAGTCGCTGGCCCGGCACGAAGCGGCCGGTGCGAATGCGCTGGCGCACCCAATTGGCCACTTCGGTGCCGTTGGGCGGGCTGCCGGGGGTTTGCGCGGGGTCGATGGGGGGGATGTCGGTGGGGGGCAAGCGGTTGCTCCGTCTGGTGATTCGGCTGCGATGATATTGTCGACAATATCGTGGGTGATTTTCCGATTGCAAGCGCTGGCACAATGGTCGATCACATCGTCGACAATCAAGAATGCAGTTCAGGATCGAGGGTGTCAGACAAACCAGGCGGTTCCGGTTCAAGCCGGAGCGCGCGCCAATCCGCGCGCCCAACATCCTTTGCCTGAAATTGCCTTCGCGCCGCCGGCCACCATGCCGGCCAGGCGCCAGCCAGCGACAACAAAAATGAGGGGATAGACCATGAGCACCGACACCCGAACCCACAGAAGCAGCACCGCGCCGCGCCGCAGCGCCCTGATGTTCAGCACCGCCCTTTTCACGGCCGGGCTGGCGGCCATGTGCGCCGCGCCCGCCGCCGCGCAGCAGGCGCCCGCCGTCCAGAGCGATGCTCCCAGCGCCGCCGAGATCATCGTCACCGGCAGCCGCGTGCGCGGCGAGGCGCCCATCGGCTCGACGGTAACGGCACTGGGCACGGCCGACATCGCCGCCTCGGGCCGCGTCACGGTCGACCGGGCGATCCGCGACCTGCCGCAGGTGTTCGACCTTGGCGTGTCGGAGAACTCGCGCGGACAATCGGGCGGTTCGGGCAATATCGTCTATGGCAACTCGATCAACCTGCGCGGCATCGGCCCCAACGCCACGCTCATTCTGGTCGATGGGCACCGGGTGACCAACAACAGCCGCTCGACCGACCCTTCGATCCTGCCAACACTGGGTGTCGAGCGGATCGAGGTGGTGGCCGATGGCGCTTCGGCCATCTATGGGTCGGATGCGGTGGCAGGCGTGGTCAACCTCATCCCGCGCCGGCACCTCAACGGCATCGAGATGGTCGCGCGCGGCGGCATTTCCGACGATGGCGCCTATAACGAGAAGATGTTCGGCATTGCCGGCGGGCACAAATTCTCGCGCGGGCAGATCATGGTCGCCTACGAGCATGTCGAGAAGTCGAACCTGAGCGGCAATGCGCGTTCCTACTTCACCTCGGACCAGACGCCCTATGGCGGCAAGAACTATTCGGTCACCAAGTGCAACCCCGGCACGATCACCGCTGGCGGCACCACCTATGCCATTCCGGCCGGCGGGCTGACCAATGCCTCGCAGTTGGTGGCGGGCACCACCAACACCTGCAACGACATCCAGGGGCAGGACTTGATCCCGCGGCAGCGCTATGACTCGGTCAACATGACCGGCAATTTCGAGGTGAACGACTGGATCGAGCTGTTCGTCGACGGTTTCTATTCCTACCGCTCGTTCGCGCGGCTGCCGGGCGCGATCAGCGGCACGCTGACGGTGCCCAATACCAACGCCTTCTACGTGGCGCCCGCAGGCTTTACCGGCAGCAGCTACACGCTGGGCTACAACTACGGCAAGGACGTGGCCAACAACATGTCCTACGGCTATTCGCAAAGCTGGCAGATCACGCCGGGGGTGAAGGTCAAGCTGCCCCATCGCTGGGAGTTCGAGGCGCTGGTCGACAAGGGCCGCACCTATGACATCTCGAAGAGCGACCACGGCATCAACAACACGGCGCTGGCAGCGGCCCTGGCCAGCAGCAACCCGGCCACCGCTTTCGACCCATACGGCCTGGGGCGCACATCGGCGGCAACGCTGGCGGGCATTTTCAACCAGATCTCGTACAACCCCACCATCGGCCACTTCACCGGCTACGAGGCGCGGCTGAACGGCCCGCTGCTGCGCCTTCCGGGGGGCGATGCCAAATTGGCGCTGGGCTACGAGGGGCAGGAGTTCAACGTTTCGCTGGGCATTGCCAATGGCAACCCCGGCACGCCCTATACGTGGACCAATCCGGGCCGCCGCATCGATTCCGCCTATGCCGAGCTGGTCATCCCCGTGTTCGGGCCGGACAATGCCCGCGCCGGCTTCCGCAAGCTCGAGATTGATGCGGCGGTGCGTTACGACAAATATTCCGACGTTGGCGCCACCACCAACCCCAAATTTGGCATGAACTGGAAGCCCACCGACAGCCTGACCCTGCGCGGCAGCTATGGCACCTCGTTCCGCGCGCCCACGCTCACACAGCTGTATGGCAATTCCAGCCGGCTTTACGTGCAAAGCTATCAGAACCCCACCGGCGGCAGCCCGATCACGGGCGTGGCGGTGTCGGGCGGCAACCTGAACCTGAAGCCCGAGACGGCCACCACATGGTCGGTCGGCGCCGATTTCCAGCCGGTGTCGCGCATGAAGTTCTCGCTCACCTATTTCAACGTCGACTACAAGAACCAGGTGATCTCGCTGCTCTCGGACCTGTCGGTGCTGACGCGCGCGTCGCAATATGCCGGCACGGGGCTGATCGTGCAGGGGGCGGGCGCTGCCACCATCGTGCAGAACTTCATCAACCAGGGCATGAGCGTGTCCGGCTCGCTGCCCGGCGGCAGCGCCAGCAACGTCACCGTGTTCGTCGACGGGCGCAACCAGAACCTTGGCCGCTCGATCATGAGCGGGCTGGACTTTACCGCCAGCTACATGCTGCCCACCGAAAAGGCCGGTACGTTCAATTTCAACCTGTCGGGCACGTATCTGACCGGCTATCGCACGCAGCAAACGCCGGGCGCCGCCTTTGTCGAACAGCTCAACCAGATCTTCCAGCCGCTGAAATTCCGCGCCCGCGCGCAGGTGAACTGGGAGATGGGCCGCGTAGGCGTGCTGCTGCGCGCAACGCATGTGGGCGGTTATGACAACACCGCCATCACCCCCACGCAGCATGTCGCCAGCTATACCCCCATCGACATCAACCTGAACCTGCGCGTGGGCGAGGACAAGGTGCACGCCTTCAATCTGGGGGTAGAGCTGCGCAATGTCTTCGATGTCAGCCCGCCTTATGTGAACATCGCGCCCAGTTCGAACGGCAGCGGCGGTTATGATGCCACCGCCGCCGATCCGATCGGCCGCCTGATCGCGGTCACGGTGCGCAAGTCGTTCTGAAGGGGGCAGGGGTGAGCCAGCGGGCGATGACGATACTGGTCGGGGGCGATCTGGTGCTGGACGAGCCGGACGGCGCCTACTGGCTGTCGGGCATCGCCCCGGCGGTGCGGGGGGCCGATCTGGCGGTGGCGCATCTGGAGGTGCCCCACACCGACAGCCGCGCCGAACTGCATGGCGATGTGCCAGCCCCCGGCGCCCCGGTCGAGAATCTGGCGGCGATTGCCGGGGCGGGGTTTCACATGCTCAGCCTGGCGGGCAACCACATGGCCGATTGCGGGCCGCAGGGCATTGCCGACACGATGGCCGGGCTGGATGCGCTGGGCATCGGGCACGCCGGGGCGGGGCCATCGCTGGCCGCCGCGCGGGCGCCGGTGGTGCGGCAGGTGGCGGGGCGCAGGGTTGCGCTGCTCAGCTACAATTGCGTGGGGCCGCAAAACGGCTGGGCCGGGCCTGATACGCCCGGCGTTGCCTATCTGCGGGTCGAGCCGGAGGATGGCGGCCCCATCGCCCCTGCCGCCAACCTTGCCCGCATCGCGCCCGAGGCGCTGGCCATGCTGCGCCAGGACATTGCCGCCGCGCGCGGGCAGGCCGACATCGTGCTGGTGGCCATGCACAAGGGGCTGGTACATACGCCCGCCCGGCTGGCCCCCTATGAACGCGCGCTGGCGCAGGCCGCGATACAGGTCGGCGCCGACGCGGTGCTGGGCCATCATGCCCACATCATCCGCGGGGTCGAGTTCCACAGGGGCCGCCCGATCTTCCACGGCCTTGGCAATGCCTGCGTCGTCACCAGCGCGCTTTCGCCCGGGCAGGACCACCCCGCCCGCGCCGCATGGGCCGAGCGCCGCAAGGCCCTGTTCGGCTTCGAGCCGGACCCGGCCTATACGCTGGCCCCCTTCCATCCCGAGGCGGTGCACGCCTTTCTGGGGCAGATCCACATCGCCGCCGATGGCGCGATCACCGCCGGCATGATCCCCGTTTTCGTCGAGGCGCCCGGCCGGCCGGTGCTGGCCACGGGCGAGCGGGCCGATGCCGTGCGCCGCTATCTGGAACAGATCACCGTGGCGGCCGGATTGCCGCCAATCACCATTGCCCAAGACGGCACGATCCGGGAGAGCGCCGCGTGAGCCGTTTGCGCGACATGATGGTATGGACCGGCGGG
>DATMUT010000568.1:0-5037 GCA_035563755.1 Novosphingobium sp. | reverse complement strand
CGCGCTGCCGGTCAGCGCCTCGAGGCGGGCCGTCACATTGGCCGCGATCAGGTTGCGCAACTGGCGGTTGACCTCGTTCAGGCGCCGCGCCGCGTCGAGGAGGCCGCGGCATTCGTCATCGATGCCGCCATCGCTCAAATGGTCGATCCGGCCGCACAGCTCGTACTTGTCATAGGCACAGCCCATGATACCATCGAGGTCCATGCCGGCAAGCGCTTGCCGCTCGGTTTGCAGGACATCGACCATGCGGCGCAGATTGTCGCGCAGGCCACCGCCTGCCGTGAGATTATCGTTCATCCGGCACCTCTGAGCATCAGACCGGCCTTGATCATTGCATCGCCGATCTTGGTGGGAATCAACGGGTAATTGCCCGTCGAAATGGCCTTGCGAATGGAAGCCACGCGGTCGGTGTCGACCGGCGCATTGCCCGCGCCCGTAACCGCGGTGCTGACCATCGCAGTGGTCTGACCGGCAGCCGAGGCATCGCTTGCCCCGTTTGCCGTGACCGTTTGCGCCGACTGGCTCTCGGCCGTGCTGGCCAAGCGCGCAGAGACGCTGATATTTGACCCCGATCCGATGCCAGGGCCGGACCCAATGCTCGACATTGTACCGCTCCTTGGTGTTACACCTGCAAGAACGGCGGGTCGGCATGGGGTTTAAGGGGGCTTGCCGGCAAAAAAACGTAGCGACCGGCAAGCAGTGGCAAGAGGCGGCAACATCGTGCCGGGCGGCACGATCACACCGCCCCTCAGTCGCGCAGCGGCACCTCGACCTCGCCGGGGCGGCTGATGCGGGCGCGGATAGGCTCGCCGCGTGGCGCCCCGTCGCGCAGGCCCCGCACCCGGATCCAGTCGCCAACAGCGCCGGCATCCATGGCCTCGCCCGGCTGCGAGACGGAAAAGCCCTCGCCCACAACCTGGATCGAGACGGATTCGCCCCGCGCGATGGCCACCGCGCCCACCTCGGCCGCGCGCACCGGCACATATACGTGCCAGCTGCCCGGATCGGGGCAGGTCACGGCCACGATGTCATGGCGCGGGCTTTGCCACGAAAGCGAAAGCGGCGCATAGCAGGCCGCCAGACGCAGCCGCCGGTCGATCGGCATGGTGGCGCCGCCCTGCTGGCCAATGCTCTTGCCGGTAAACGCGGCCACCTCGCGGTCGATACCGGCCAGATCGACAAAGCCGGCGGCCTGCGCATGAAGCGGGCCTGACAAGGCAGCCATAGCCGCCAGTGCCGCCGCCATGCCGTGGCGAGAGGAAAAGCGCGGGAAATGCAACATGATCGCTGTGTCCTGCTGGGCGGGCGCGGGCCTCGCCAAAAGTTTCGCAGGATGTTTAACGCAAAGGCCGTGCCAATTGCGCAGAGGCGCTGGCCAAAGGCACAGAGGGGCGATCATAGGCCAGCACGGCATAGACCCCTCGCGCGGCGCTGTCCGTTGCCGGCTCGAGAATGACGCGGGCGTCGCGCCCGGCCCGGCCCGCCTCGCGCGCCAGTTCGGCAGCGCGCGTCAGCGCATCGGCCTGCGCGCCCGGCGCATGGCGTATGGTCAACGTGAGTTGCTGGCGCGGGTCTGGCTGCTGGGCCGCCAGCCATTGCGCCAGCGGCGGCGCCATAGGCCCGGCGCGCCAGACGGCAATGGGTTCGGCGCGTGCCGGGTCGGCCAGCGCCCCGCGCGGTGTGGGCTGGGCGATTGGCTCGCTGGCGGGCTTTGCATGGGAGTGGCCCGCAGCGTGCGGCGGCGTGGCCGGGTTTTCGGCCATGGCCGCAGCGGTAACCATGAACAGAATGAGCGAAAGATCGGCCAGCATGGTTTGCCAGCCCAGCGAAGAGCGCGTGCTCATGCCGCCCCCTTGTCGCCCCAGCGGCGCTTGCGGCCACGCTGAGACGATCCCGCACCGCCCTCGTCGCCCGGCTGGGGCGTGTCGGGGCCAATCGTTGCCGCTTCGGCCGGGGCCGCGGCAAATTCGCGGCGGTTGGGAAAGGCGCTGGCCAGTTCGAATTCCAGCCAGCCCGACAGCTTCTGCCGGGCCTCGTCCTCGGCGCGCATCCGCCGCTCGACCAGCCGCGCCAGCGGGGTCAGCAGCAGATTGGCCATGACCAGGCCATAAAGCGTGGAATGCACCGCCATGCCGATGGCAGCCATGTAGGCGCCCCGGTCGATGCCGTTGGCCGGCAGCTTGGACAGCGAGATGAGCGTTCCGGCAAGGCCCAGCACCGGCGCCAGCTCGGCCGCCTGATTGAGCGTGCGCACTGCCGCCTCGGGCAGGGCAAGGCGACGCTGGCGCGCCCGCTCGAGCACCGTGCGGGCCGATGCGAAGGAGCGATGGGCCACCAGCGCGTCGAGCGCGGCATCGAAGGCCTCATCGCCCAGCCGGTGGGGATGCGCGCGCAGCAACCCGTCGCGCAGGATCTCCTGCAGGGCGCGGGCAAGGCCGGCGCGCAACGCTTCGGCATCGAAACGCCCCCGGCCGGCACGCACCACATCGGCCAAGGCGCGCAAGGTGGCGCGCGCATCGCCCAGCCCGCAGCGCAGCACAGTGGCCACCAGCGTGCCGCCCACCACAATGGCCAGCGTTGGCCCGTCATAGAATGAGGCAAGGTTCATCTGAGCGCACTCCTCCTGCCACGTCAGGACGGGCCGGCGGGCGCGAATTTAAATGGCGGCCTCACTTTGCCGGAAAGCGGCAAGCGTTTGCCGGTGCCCCTGCCGCCCGCCCCGGCAAACTGGCCCGGCAAACTGGCCCGAAAGATTAACGCAGGCCCCTCCTGGCCGCTTCCGGGCGGTTTGGCACACCCTTTGCTTTATCGAGGGCGAACCTTTCGCGGCCCCTGCCGGGCCACCTGTGGAGCCTTGTGATGAGCGATCCTGCCAACAACACCAGCCTGTTCGGCATTCATGGAATGGCGCTGGAATTGCAGTCGCAGCGCATGGGGCTGCTGACCTCGAACATCGCCAACGCCTCGACGCCGGGGTACAAGGCGCGCGACATCGACTTTGGCGCCGCGCTCAAGGCCCGCGTCAATGGCGCGGCCACCGATCAGGCCACCGCCGCCAACGTGCAGTACCGCGTGCCGGTCATGCCCTCGATGGATGGCAACACCGTCGAGATGGGCACCGAGCAGCTGGCCTTCGGGCAGAATGCGGTGGCCTATTCCTCGACGCTCTCGTTCCTGACCGACCAGGTGGGCGAGATCCGCCGCGCCATCAAGGGGGAGTAAGCGATGAGCACCTCCACCCCGATGAGCCTGTTCGATGTCGCCCAGAAGGCGATGTCCTCGCAGTTGGTGCGGATGAACACGGCCGCCTCGAACCTGGCCAATGCCGGCGCCGTATCGGGCACCGAAGCGGGCGCCTACCGCCCGCTCAAGGCCGTGTTCAAGACCCAGCTCGACAGCGCCACCGGCCTTGCCACCAGCACGGTTGCGGGCGTCTACCAGTCCTCGGCCACCCCCGTGCGCGAGCACAGCCCCGGCCACCCGCTGGCCGACGCCAACGGCGATGTGTGGGCCGCCCCCGTCGATGAGAACGCCGAGATGGTCGAGATGCTCGATTCCTCGCGCCAGTACCAGAACATGGTCGAGGCCATGTCCACCGCCAAGCAACTGATGCTCGACACGATAAGGATGAAGTGATGACCACGATCAGCTCTACCAATTCCACATCGTCTGCCACCACCACCAGCACCGCCGCGACCGATCCCTATTCCAAGCTGGGGATGAGCGATTTCCTCTCGATGCTGACCGCGCAGATGAAGAACCAGGACCCGACCAACCCGGTCGACAACACCCAGATGGCCGCCCAGATGGCCCAGTTCGCCTCGCTCTCGGGGGTTAACACGGTCAACACCAACCTGACCTCGATCCAGAGCCAGCTCTCGCAGATCCTGGCCGCCCAGAAGCAGGCCAACGCGAGCACCACCACCACCACCAGCGCCGCCTGAGCCCCTGTAACAAGGACCAACCCACATGAGCTTCTATACCGCGCTCAACGGCATCTCGAATGCCCAGACCGAGCTCAACACCATCTCGAACAACCTGGCCAACGCGCAGACCACCGGCTTCAAGTCGAGCCGCGTGAACTTTGCCGACGTCGTGGCAGGTTCGGCCTACACCAACCCCAAGCTGGTCGACGGCATCGGCAGCCGCGTGAAGACGATCGACCAGAACTTCTCGTCGGGCTCGATCGAGAACACCGGCTCGGCGCTCGACCTGGCCTGCAACGGCGAAGGCTTCTTCACCGTCACCTCGCCCATCAGCGGCGACCAGATCTACACCCGCAACGGCAACTTCAGCACCGATTCGGCCGGCTACATCACCGACACGAACGGCAACCGCCTGCAGATCTTTGCCTATAACAGCACCTCGAGCAGCTACGCCACGACGCTCAGCGACGGCAAGCTGCCCACCAGCATCACCACCAGCAGCGGCGGCACGGCAACCTATTCGGGCGTGCAGATCGCCACCGATGGCACCATCAGCGCCTCCTACTCGGATGGCACGGTCAATGTCGTGGGCAAGGTGGCGCTGGCCAGCTTCGTTGCGCCCACCGGCCTGCTGCAGACCGGCGACCAGGACTGGAAGGCAACCGGCCTGTCGGGCAATGCCACCTACCAGACCGCGCAGTCCTCGGGCATGGGCACCATCCTGTCGGGCAGCCTCGAACAGTCGAACGTCGATGTGTCGAGCCAGCTGGTCGATATGATCAGCGCCCAGCAGTACTACCAGGCCAACTCGAAGATCATCAGCACCAACAACCAGATGGTGCAGTACATCATGAACGCGACGCAGGGCTGATAGGCGATGGACCGGCTGATCTACACCGCCGTTTCGGGCATGTCCGACTCGATGACCCGCCAAAGGGTGATCGCCTCGAACATGGCCAACGCGCAAACCGTCGGCTTCAAGGCCGAGGTCATCTACTCCACGCCGGTCACGCTCAAAAGCCCCTCGCTCGAGGCGCGCGCCCTCTCGGACGGCGAAGTGCACGGGGCCAACATGGCCACCGGCTCGATCACGCCCACGGGCCGCGCGCTC
>DATMUT010000567.1:0-2641 GCA_035563755.1 Novosphingobium sp. | reverse complement strand
GCTGCGGGCCCTTGATCGGCCCGGCAGCGCAAGCTTGCCCGATCAGGCAATACCCAGCGCGTTCAGGTACACCTGCAGGATCGCTTCCTGCTCGGCGCGGTCATCGGGCTTCATCTTGCGAATGCGGACCACCTGGCGCATCGCCTTGGGGTCATAGCCGGTGGCCTTGCCTTCGTTGTAGACGTCCTTGATGTCGTCCTGAATGCCCTTCTTTTCTTCCTCAAGGCGCTCGATGCGCTCGATCAGCAGGCGCAGGCGGTCGTCGGCGGCCATTTCGGACATGGGTGTACTCCACGAATCGCACGAAGCGGGTCAAAATCAGCCGCGCGCCATAGAACGCCGCGCCCGCCCGCGCAAAGGCATCAGCGCACGCTATCCCCAGCCAATCGATCAATCATGGGGCGCGTTGGGCGCGTTGCGCTTCATGCTCTCTTCCATGCGGGCCAGCTGCTCGGGCGTTGCGGGGGTCTGGGTCGCCTTCCACGCCTGCGCGCTCATGCCGTGAATGGCCTCGCGCGCGCCAACCTTGTCGAGCGGGGCGCCCGCCTCGATGATCCAGTCGGCCAGGCAGTTGCGGCAAAAGCCCGCCAGCCCCATAAGGTCGATGTTCTGCGCGTCATGGCGGTGACGCAAATGACGTACAAGACGCCGGAATGCAGCGGCCGCAACCGCATCGTCGAGCGTGTCGATCGGATCGCTTACATTCATATTCATGCGCTATCAGTCCTTGGGTTCGCCGCCAGCCTTTGCCATAGCGTGAGCGCCCGCCCTTCGGATAGAGACCTGTCCAGGGCAAGCGAGAAATAGGGAGATGTTCGGTGTCCAAGCTTGATCCACGCGGCCGCAAGGTCAAGATCCTCGCGACGCTCGGCCCGGCGAGCCGCAGCCCCGAGATGATCGCCAAGCTGGTGCGCGCCGGCGCCGACGCCTTCCGCGTCAACATGAGTCATGCCGACCACGCCACCCACGCCGAGACGATCGCCAATGTACGCGCCGTCGAGCGCGATCTGCGCAAGCCGATTGCCATCCTGTGCGACCTGCAGGGGCCAAAGCTGCGCGTGGGCACCTTTGCCGAAGGGCGCGCGGTGATCCGCCATTCGGGCCACTTCACCTTCGACCGCAACCCCGAGCCGGGCAATGGCGAGCGCGTCTGCCTGCCTCACCCCGAGCTGTTCGGCATCCTGAAAAAGGGCCAGCGGCTGCTGATCGACGATGGCAAGCTGCGCCTGCGCGTCATCCGCGCCGACGAGAACGAGATCCTGTGCAGCGCCGAGGTGGGCGGGGTGATTTCCGACCGCAAGGGCGTGAACGTGCCCGACGCGGTGGTGCCGGTGCCCGCGCTGACCGAGAAGGACCGCCGCGACCTGGCCTTCGCCATCGAGCATAACGCTGATTTCATCGGCCTGTCCTTCGTGCAGCGCCCCGAGGACGTGGCCGAAGCCCGCCGACTGATGGGCGGCCACGGCAGCCTGATCGCCAAGATCGAGAAGCCGGCCGCAGTCGAGCGCCTTGACGAGATCATCGAGCTGTCGGACGGCATCATGGTGGCGCGCGGCGACCTGGGCGTCGAACTGCTGCCCGAGGAAGTGCCCCCCATCCAGAAGAAGATTGTCGAGCTGACCCGCCGCAGCGGCAAGCCCGTCATCGTCGCCACGCAAATGCTCGAGTCGATGATCGAGAGCCCGGCCCCCACCCGCGCCGAAGTCTCGGACGTGGCCAATGCGGTGTACGACGGCGCCGACACGGTCATGCTCTCGGCCGAGACGGCCGCCGGCCAGTGGCCCGAGGAAGCGGTGACGATCATGCACCGCATCGCAACGCAGGTCGAGCGCGACATCACCTATCGCCAGCGCGTGCACCTGGCCGAGATCAACCCCGAACAGACCACCGCCGACGCACTAGCCAAGAGCTGCGCCACCATCGCCGACACGGTGACGCTGGCGGGTATCATCGTGTTCACCGGCTCGGGCTCGACCGCGCGGCGCGTCGCGCGCGAGCGGCCCTCGGTGCCGATGCTGGTGCTCACCCCCAGCCAGAAGACCGCGCGCCGCGTGGCGCTGCTGTGGGGCGCGCATGCCGTGCACACCAAGGACATCGGCAGCTTTGAGGAAATGATCGGCAAGGGCAAGCGCATGGCCCTGCGCCACGGTTTTGGCACCGCTGGCTCCAAGCTGGTGGCGCTGGCCGGTGTGCCCTTTGGCACGCCGGGCGCGACCAACCTGCTGCACGTCGTCACGCTCAAGGGCGACGAGCTGGAGAAGCATCAGGCCAGCGAGGACATCGAGGGGTAATCCCCTCGCCTCGGCGTAAAAAAGGCCCGCCGGACATACACGTCCGGCGGGCCTTTTCTGTCTGGCTATGTACCGGGCGCTTAGCGGCGCACGGTGCGGCACACGCGCTTGACGTGGTGATGGTCGCGCACGGTCTTGCACACCTTGACCACCTTGTGGCCGCGATCGCCCGGGTGGGCCATGGCGGGGGCAGCAGCAGCGGTCATGGTGACGGCGGCCAGGGTCAGGCCGATGATCTTGGAAATCTGCATGGGGGGTCTCCCTGTTGAAATGTCCCGCTTTCTATGGCCCCGCCCGCCTGAACGGAAAATGAGCCGGCAGATGGGCGCGGTTCAGGAAAGGCAAAAGAA
>DATMUT010000566.1:0-3123 GCA_035563755.1 Novosphingobium sp. | reverse complement strand
GATCTGGCCGGGCCTGGCGATCTGCCGGCCGATGCGCCCGCAGCGCCGGCCGCCGACATGCCGCAGGGCTGGCAGGTGCATCTGCGCCCGCAGGCCGGCGCCATGCGCAATGGCGGCGAACCGCTGCTGCTGCTGCGCGAGCTGGCCGCCCTTGGCGCGGTTTGCATCGATTGCGACACCGGCGTGGTCCCGGCGCTCGACGATATCGACCCGCACCAGGGCTATCTGGGCTGGACCTTTGTTGTGCCCAACGATGTGAGCGAAGCGGCGGTGCGCGACATCTTCGACTTCGTGGGCGAGGATTGCCCGATCACCATCGGCGCCGATGCGGCCATTCCCGCCGCGCAAATCGAGGAGCCCGTGGCCCCGCCGCCGCCGCCCGCGGCCAGCAAGCCCGCGCCGGCCCCCGCAGCCCCTGCCGCCCCTGCTGCGGCCGAGCCTGCCGCCGCGCCCGCACCTCAGGCCCCGCCACCCACGGCCCCTGCCGAACCGCAGGCCGCCGCTGCTGCCTCGGCTCCGCCGGCAGCGCCTGCGCCGGGCCAGTCGATCCGCATCGACCTCATCAAGCTCGACAAGCTGATCGACACGGTGGGCGAGCTGGTCATCGCGCAGGCCATGCTGGCCCAGCGCCTGCAGAACGACGGCTTCCAGTCGACCGAGGAACTGGCCCTGCTCGAAGGGCTGACCCGCGACATCCAGGAAAGCGCCATGTCGATCCGCGCGCAGCCCATTGGCAGCGTGTTCAGCCGCGTGCCGCGCATTTTGCGCGAGCTGGCAGCCAGCACCGGCAAGCATGTCAACCTGCAGGTCATCGGCGAGACGACCGAGCTGGACAAGACCGTGATCGAGCGGCTGGGCGAACCGCTCACGCACCTCATCCGCAATGCGGTCGACCACGGCATCGAGAAGCCCGAGGACCGGCTGGGCGCGGGCAAGGCCGCCGAAGGCACCCTCACCCTCTCGGCCGAGCACCGCTCGGGGCGCATCCTCATCAAGATCGCCGACGATGGCGCCGGCATCAACCGCGCGCGCGTCTTTGCCAAGGCGGTCGAAAAGGGCCTCATCAGCCCCGATGCGCAGCTCTCGAAGGAAGATATCGACAACCTCATCTTCGCCCCCGGTTTCTCGACCGCGGCCAGCATCACCAACGTCTCGGGCCGGGGCGTGGGCATGGATGTGGTGCGCTCGAACGTGAAGGAACTGGGCGGGCGCATCACCATCGAGTCCGAAGAGGGCAAGGGCACCACCTTTACCCTGACGCTGCCGCTCACCCTGGCCATTTCGGACGGCATGATCGTCAAGGTGGGCGACCAGACGCTGGTCGTGCCGCTCACCCATGTGGTCGAAAGCCTGCGCCCCAACCCCAGCGACGTGCAGGGCCTTGGATCCAGCCGCCAGATGCTCAACGTGCGCGGGCGGTTCATTCCGGTCGTCTCGGTGGCAGGGGCAGTGGGGGCCGATGGCGCCATCACCGAACCGCACAAGGGCGTGCTGATCGTGGTCGACACCGAAAGCGCGGGGCAAGCCGCCCTGCTGGTCGACAACATCTGGGACCAGCGCCAATTCGTCATCAAGAGCCTCGACACGCATTACCGCACGGTTGACGGCGTGGCGGGCGCGACCATCCTGGGCGACGGGCGCGTGGCGCTCATCCTCAACGTCGACACGCTGGTGGCCAGCGCCACAGCCTCGAGCATGGGCGGCTTTGGCAGCTTTGGCGGCGGCGGCTTCGGCATGGAGGCGGCATGACACTGGCCACCGCCTTTGCCGACCACCTGCCCGGCATAAGCCCCGACGTCTATGGCGAGAAGGACTTTCAGGCCGTGGCTGCCATCGTGCATGCCGAGGCGGGCATCCTGCTGCCGCCGGGCAAGGCGATGCTGGTCTATTCGCGCCTGGCGCCGCTGGTGCGCGCCAGTGGCCTCGCCACGTTTTCAGCCTATCTTGCGATGATTGCCGACAATGCGGCCGAAAGGCGCAAGACCGTTTGCGCGCTGACCACCAACCACACCTTTTTCTATCGCGAGGCGCATCATTTCGAGCATTTCGCGCATGAGGTGCGCCCGGTGCTGCTCGATACGCTCGAGCATGGCGGGCAGGTGCGCATGTGGTCGGCCGGCAGCTCGAGCGGCGAGGAAGTGTTCTCGCTGACGATGACGCTGCTTGGCCCGAACCGCTCGGAAGGCAAGGCCATTGCCAAGCGCGACGTACGCATTCTGGCCAGCGACATTGCCGATCACGCGCTCGAGAAGGCCAGCGCCGCGCGCTATGACACGAGCGACATGAAAGGCGTGCCGGCCGAGTTGCTGGACAACTGGACCACCACCAGCGGCACGACCAGCACCATGGCGCCCGAAGCGCGCGAGCTGGTGCAGTTCAAGCGGCTGAACCTGCATGGCGACTGGCCCATGCGCCGGCCGTTCCAGGTCATCTTCTGCCGCAATGTGATGATCTATTTCGATCAGCCCACCAAGGACCGGCTGGTCGCCCGTTTCGCGCAGGCGCTCGAGCCGGGCGGCTTCCTCTACATCGGCCATTCCGAGCGCGTCAGCGGCCCGGCCGAGCAGATGCTGGCCTCGGTTGGCCCCACCATCTACCGCAGGAGGGCACATTGACCATCCGCGTTCTCATCATCGACGATTCCGCCACCATGCGCGCCGTTCTGGCCGCCCGCCTGTCGGGCCAGCCCGACATTCAGGTGGTGGGCCTGGCTTGCAACGCGGCCGAAGGGCGCTCGGCAATCAAGGAACTCGAACCCGATGTCGTCACCCTCGACATCGAGATGCCGGGCATGAACGGGCTCGATTTTCTCGACAAGATCATGACCTTGCGGCCAACGCCGGTCATTATCGTCTCGGGGCTGACGCAGGCCGGCGGCGACGTGACGGCGCGCGCGCTCGCGCTGGGCGCCATCGATTGCTACTGCAAGAGCGACTTTGGCGGCTCGGCGCTGACCGATGGCGGCAAACTGGCCAGCCTGGTGCGCGAGGCCTCGCAAGTGCGCGTGCGCCGGCGCGACCCGCAGGTGCGCCAGATGGCCGCCCCCGTGCGCGCCATCAGCGAGGGCACCGGCCGCGCCGATACGCAGGTCATCGCCATCGGCTCGTCAACCGGCGGGGTCGA
>DATMUT010000565.1:0-2006 GCA_035563755.1 Novosphingobium sp. | reverse complement strand
CGGCGGGTCGAGCAATGCCCAGCCCCACATCGTCGCCATGGCCCGCCACGCAGGCGTCGAGATCACCGCGCAGGACTGGACCGAGCATGGCTATGACCTGCCGCTGATCGTCGATATGCAGCCGGCCGGGCGCTTTCTGGGCGAGCGGTTCCACCGCGCCGGGGGCGTGCCGGCGGTGATGTGCGAGCTGCTGCAGGCCGGCAGGCTGGATGGCGCCTGCCTGACCGTGACCGGGCAGAGCATCGCCGCCAACAACGGCCAGCGCCCCGCGCGCGACCGCGAGGTGATCCGCCCGTTTGACCAGCCCTTGAAGGAGAAGGCCGGTTTCCTGGTGCTGTCGGGCAATCTGTTCGACTTCGGCATCATGAAGACCAGCGTCATCAGCGCGGAATTCAGCAATCGCTACCTCTCGCGCCCCGGCTCGGAAGGGGTGTTCGAGGCGCGCGCCGTGGTGTTCGAGGGCGGCGATGACTATCACCACCGGATCGATGACCCGGCACTGGGCATCGACGAGAACTGCATACTGGTGATGCGCGGCGCGGGGCCGCAAGGCTGGCCGGGCAGCGCCGAGGTGGTCAACATGCAGCCGCCCGCAGCCCTCATCCAGCGCGGCGTGCAATGGCTGCCAACGCTGGGCGACGGGCGCCAGTCGGGCACGTCCGACAGCCCCTCGATCCTCAACTGCTCGCCCGAAAGCGCGGTTGGCGGCGGCCTCTCGTGGCTGCGCGATGGCGATGTCATCCGCATCGACATCAACCAGGGCACCTGCAACGCGCTGGTCGAGCCGGACGAGATCGCCCGGCGCAAGGCCGGCGGCCTGCCCCCTGTTCCACCCAGCAACACGCCCTGGGAAGAGCTGTACCGGGAAAAGACGGGGCAAATGGGCGAAGGCGCGGTGATGGAGATGGCCGTGAAATACCGTGGGCTTTCGGCCCGCACGCCGCGCCACAACCACTAGGGGGCACGTGGCAGCCCCGGCGGCGCCTCTTGCCACAGCATGGCGGGGGCGCCGCAGCCTGCACCAAATGCACAGCGATGTATGGAAAACGCCAAAACATCCGAAGAGGATGGTGAGCCCTGCTGGATTCGAACCAGCGACCTACTGATTAAAAGTCAGTTGCTCTACCGACTGAGCTAAGGGCCCGCCTGTGTGGCTGATCGCGCAAGGGCTGCGCGCCGCGTCACTAGCGAGGCGCTCACCTAGTTGCGCATTGCCTTCGGGTCAAGCGGGCGAATTGCTGGCGAATGCTGATTCCTGTGCGCGGGTCGCGCCACAGTGGCACAATGGCCGCAACCGGCCCCAGCACGAAGGCCCGCGCGCCATAGGCCACATGCGGCACGCTCAGCCCCGGCGAGGCCCAGATGCCGCCCTGCCACAGCACGATATCGAGGTCGATCACCCGCGATCCCCAGCGCCGCCCGCGCCGCCGGCCCAGATCGGCCTCGATGCGCTTGAGAACGCGCAGCAGCGCATTGGGCGCCATGGCGCTGCGCACCAGCGCCGCGCCATTGGCATAGCAGCGCCAGCTTGGCCCCACCGGCGCGCTGCGGATCACCGAGGCGACGCGCTCGATGGTTATGCCCTGCGCCGCCATGGCCGCCACACCTGCGCCCAGCACCGCTTCGGGCGGGCCGTGGCGGTGGTGGCGCATGTTCGACCCCAGCGCGATCACATAGAGCCAGCCCCCGGCCGGCGGAATGTCAGATGTCCTGCGCAAGGCGGCCATACAATTGCGGGCGACGATCACGGAAGAAGCCCATGCCGGCGCGGTGCGTGGCCGCACGGCTCAGGTCGAGCGTGGCGTGCAGTACGCCCGTTTCGGCCGCGCCATAGTCGGCCAGATAGTCGCCCCATTCATCGCAAATGAAGCTGTGGCCATAGAAGGCCTGCGGGTCGGCGCCCTCGCTCGTCTCGGTGCCGATGCGATTGGCCGCGATCACCGGCATGCAGTTCGACACCGCATGGCCGATCATCGCCCGGCGCCACATGCGGCTGGTGTCCAGAT
>DATMUT010000564.1:0-7994 GCA_035563755.1 Novosphingobium sp. | reverse complement strand
CCAGATCCACAGGAACGGGGTTTGCCCGGCCGCCAGATCTGCCAGCCCGCCAATGGCGATGCCCGCCACACCGCCCAGCACCATCGGCCCGATCAGCCGGCGCGGATCGGGCCAGATGCCCCTGAGCGCCAGCAGGCCGATGGCCGGCAGGTATTGAAAGCGGATGATCGTGGCCAGCGCCAGGCACACCCCCACCAGCAGCGCGTCGCGCCGGCTGTGGCCGCCAGGCATGGGGCGCCACAACAGCCAGATGGCCGCGAAAAGCAGGATGCAGGCCAGATTCTCGCCCGAGGGACGCCCGGCGAAATAGAAGATCTCGGGCCAGATCGCGGCCATCAGGGCAGCGCCCAGCCCGTGGATCGTGCTGACCTGACGGCCTATGCGCCAGAAGGTGGCCGGCACGATCAGCGCCAGCACAGCCAGCACGCAGCGCAGCAGCGCCTGATCGAACGGCGTACCCGGCGCGACGAATTGGCCAAGGGCGATGATGGGTGCGAAAAGTGCCGGGATCAGCCAACCGCGCAGGCCGACGTGGAATTCCCATGGCACGATCCAGTGCCCGGTCACCCAGCCATAGGCCGGCTCGACATATTGCCAGATCTCGTCGGGGTGGTGAAAGCCGGGCTGGCTGGCATCGGCCAGGCGGAACAGCACCGCAACGGCCGCGATGGCCCACAGCCATTTGCGTGCAAAGCGCGTGCTCACCCGCGGCGGGGGCGTTATGGCGGCCGCCGGCAGCAAGGGCGGGGCAACCATCGATGGCATGTCAGGCTCGAGCATGGCGGGCTATCCTTGTTTCATGCGGCGGCCTCGGGCAGATGGGCCGCCCGTGCAGCCCGCCCTCCCGCACCGCGAGCAAGGCCGCATGGACTATATGCAGGCAGGGTCAGGCACGCCGCATGTCGCGCCCTGGCTGCCTTTTGGTCGGGCGCGCCAGACGCGCCCTGTTATGCCTGAACCGGGCCTTGGCGCTCAGGCCCGGGCCTTGAGTCGGTACAGGCGAAACTCGCGGTTGCCGATGCGAACATTCGCATAAGCCTCGTAATCACGGTCGAGCACCTGCGCCATGATGGCCCGGGTGCGCAGATTGGGCATGGGCGACAGCGGGCGGGCGCTGATCATCACCACGCTGGGGTGGCGCGCCATGGTGGCGGCCATTTCGCCCGCTGCGTCTATGCCCAGCGAGGCGGCATCGTTGGTGGCGGCCAGATGGCCCGGAAACGGCCAGCGCGTGGGCATGCACGAGCCGGTCAGGTGATAGAGGATCGGGTCGCCCTCGTTGACATAGAGGCAGCCGTTGCCGCGCGCCTGCTCGATCATCTGCACGGCATGGTCGACATCGGCGCGGGTGCCGTGGCGATAGACGTTGCCTGCCGTAACCACCACGCTGGCAATCGCGCCAAGGCCGATGAGCAGCCCGGTGTACCAGAAATGCGGGCGGCGATGGCCCAGCGCGGGCGCGGCCACGATCATGAGCGGCACCAGCAGCGGGGCGACATAGTGGTCGTACCAAGTGCCGAACACCAGAAAGCCCAGCACCGCAGCGCCAGCCCAATAGCGCAGGAAAGCCAGCTGCCGGGCGCCCTTGCGGCCAAAGCCGGGAATGTGGCGCGGAGCCACAAAGATGGCCAGCCACACCGGCAGGAGCAGCAGCATTTCCTTGCCAAGCCGGAACAGCGCCTCGCCAAAAGAGTCGACGCGGCCGAAGATCGAGACGAAATTGGCCTGGAAAAACGCATTGCCGTGGCCGATCGAGGCGTAATAGCCCCAGGCCATGAGCGTGGGCGCCAGCGCGACCGAGCACCACAGCGTGGCCGCGGCGGCAATCCTGCCACGGCTCCACCCGGCCAGATGGCCGCGCCACATCAGCGCCAGGCCAAAGGCCATGCCCTCGAAGATGACGGTGTATTTGATCTGGATGGCGATGCCCACGACCGCCATGATCGAGGCGCCGTTGACCAGCAGCCGCGCATTGTCACGCCCGGTAAACACCCGCAGCGCGCCAAGCCCGGCCACCGCCATCAGCAGGTTGTAGAACACCGGCGCCTGCCCGCCAAAGCAGAACACTGCCGAGAGCGCCAGTTGATAGCCCAGCCCGGCGAAAATGGCCCCGGCAGGCGTCGCGATCTCGCGCGCGATGCGCCAGATAACCAGCGAGGTGGCAACAGTCGCGGCGGCGGCGGCCAGCTGGTACTGCACAATGCCATCGCCGCCCATCTCGCGGATGGCGGCAAACAGGATGAACAGGCCGATCGGCTTGCGGTCCCATATGTCGACGAAGGGCAGCGCGCCATGCAGCATGCGGTCGCCCACCAGTAGGTAGAATTCCTCGTCGACATGAATGACCGGATTGCCCAATGTCGGCAGACGAAGCGCCATGGCCGCCAGCGCGAACACCAGCATGGCCAGCATGGCGTCGCTGGCCAGCAAGCCCAGCAGCCACTGCTGCAATCCAAGGCGGCCTGGCGGTACGGCCGTGCGCAAGCGTCCCGGAAGCGCTGCGATGAATTCCACCATAGAACCGAACTCCGTGAATTAGCATGTGCCCTTGCCCCCAACGCCCCCCCCGGGACAAAGCATGGGCTAACTGGATCGGATAGCGCCTATGGACATTCGTTTGCTCCTGAATTTCGGCCAGATGGCCATAGCATTACAATGTCGCAATCACCCCCGCAGGTGCGGGCGGCGCCTCAATGGCACCGGCTTATGGCAAGAGTGTGGTCAGCGCACCCACTCAAGGCCAATTTCCTCGTAGATTTCGCGCGTTTCGGCCCATTTCTCGTCAACCTTGACGTGCAGGAACAGGTGAACGGGCGCGCCAAGTATTTCGGCCAGCTCCTTGCGGGCGGCCTCGCCAATGGCTTTTACGCGCGCGCCGCGCTTGCCCAGCACGATCGGCTTCTGGCTGTCGCGGGCGATGACGATCTGCTGGTGGATCTCGACCGAGCCGTCCTTGCGCAGCGTGTAGCTCTCGGGGCGGACGGTCGAATCATAGGGCAGTTCGTCGTGCAGCTGGCGATACAGCTGCTCGCGGGTGATCTCGGCGGCCAGCAAACGCTCGCTCGCGTCCGACACCTGATCCTCGGGGAAGTGCCAGGGGCCGGCGGGCATCAGCGCTGCCAGGCGCGCCTTCAATTGCGCCACGCCATCGCCGGTCGAGGCCGAGATGAAGAACACCTCCTCGAAATCGACAATGCCGGTCAGCTCCTGCGCCAGCACCAGCAGCGGTTCCTTGGCGATGAGGTCGACCTTGTTGAGCACCAGCAGCTTGCGCTCGGGCCGGTTCTTCAGCGTTTCGAGAATGTCGGCAAGGCCGGTACGGTTCTTCTTGGCCGCATCGATCACCAGCATCACGGCGTCGGCTTCCTTGGTGCCTTCCCATGCGGCGGCAACCATGGCGCGGTCCAGCTGGCGGCGCGGCTCGAAAATGCCGGGCGTGTCGGCCAGGATGATCTGCGCGTTGGCCTTGTCGGTCTGCTCGAGGGCAATGCCCATCAGGCGCGCGCGGGTGGTCTGCGCCTTGGCCGAAACGATGGCGACCTTCTGCCCGACCAATGCGTTCACCAGCGTCGACTTGCCCGCGTTAGGCGCGCCGATCACGGCCACAAGGCCGCAGCTTTCGGGGGTTTTCGTGTTTTCGGTCATCCAAACTGTCTCAAAAATTCAGCAGCGGCCTCGGTTTCGGCCTCCTGCTTGCTGTTGCCGGAGGCCTGCGCCTCGCCCACGCCCTTTACGGCGACGGCGACGGTGAAGCGGGCTGCGTGATCGGGGCCCGAACGGTCGAGCAGGCGGTATTCGGGCACCTTGCGGCGGTTGCCGGCGGCCCATTCCTGCAAGGCGGACTTGGGGTGTTTGGCCTGGCCTGCGCGGCCGGCCACGGCGTCGGCCCACAGGCGGCGCACCATGTCGCGCGTCACCTCGAACCCGCGCAGCACGAAGCTGGCGCCGATCAGCGCCTCGACCACGTCGCCCAGGATGTTATCGCTGTCAGCGCCGCCGTCATCGCGGGCTTGCTTGCCCAGGCGAATGTGGGGGCCAAGCCCGACGCCGCGGGCCACCTGCGCGCACATCTGCCGGCTGACCAGCGCGTTGAGCCGCTGCGACAGGCGCCCTTCGGCATCGCGCCCGCCCTCGTGCAGCCACTCGGCAATGACAAGGCCCAGCACCCGGTCGCCCAGGAATTCGAGCCGCTGATAGTCGGGCAGGTTGCCCGTGGGGGCAAAGCTGCCGTGCGTCATCGCCTCGACCCATTGCGGCTCGTTGGCGATGGCGGCACCTGTCATCCGGGTCAGCAGCGCGCGCGTCTCGTCAGGCAGTGTGGCCCCGGCCGGCGGGGCGCTGCTCGTGCGCACCTGACTCAAAACGTGCCCCCGATGCGCGACAGGCGCGCGCCGGTGATCCATGTCCAGGGCTTGTACCAGGCGGCCGAACCGTCGGTCGACCACATCATGATCGTGGCGCGGCCCACCAGATTGGCCTGCGGCACCATGGCAATGCCCCCCTCGGCGGTCGAGAAGCGGCTGTCCATCGAGTTGTCGCGGTCATCGCCCATCAGGAACAGAGCGCCTTCAGGCACCATGTAGGGGGGCGTATCGTCCTGCGGGGTCGTGCCGAAATCGAGCACGTTGTAGCTCTTGCCCGGCACGCCATTGTCGGCGGGCAGCGTCTCGCGGAACTGCGGGTAGTGGCAGAAATGGCTGCCATCGGGGCGCACGCTCTCGAATCGGCTGACCGCATCGTCGCGGAAGCGGTAGCAGCTGGTGTTGGGCGAGACGTTCACCTCGAAGTCGGCGATGCGCACCTTGGGCACGGCCACTTCGTTGATGTACAGCACGCCGCCCTTCACCTGAATGACATCGCCCGGCAGGCCGATGACGCGCTTGATCCAGTCCTGCTCGTTGGTGGGCGGGGCCTTGAAGATGACGATGTCGCCGCGATGCGGCTGGTGCGGCAGGATGCGCCCCGGAATGACCGGCAGCGAAAACGGCAGCGAATAGCGCGAGAAGCCATAGGGCCACTTGGCCGCCAGCAGATAGTCGCCATTGACCAGCCGCGGCAGCATGGATTCGCTGGGGATGGTGAAAGGCGCAAAGAAAAAGCTGCGGAAAATCACCACGATGGCCACCAGCTTGATCAGGAAGACGAAGAAGTTCTCCTCCTGCTTGACCGGCTTTTGCGGGCTGGGCGTGGGCGTGCCCTGGCCGGACGGTCCTTGAGGGGCGCCCATGCCGGGGTTGGAATTCTCTTTCATCGTCACGTCCATCTGTGGCTCTTGCCCCGTATTCATAATGCGGTCCCGGTACATGCGGGCCCGACCTTACATCTTGTGCCGGGGAAGGCCGGCGTGGCCGCACGGCCACATGTCGCGCAAAGTTTGCACCTGCGCGCGCATGGCCTGCGGCGCCTTGCCGTGCCATGAATGGCCCGGCCTCACGCCAAACGTATTCCCCGTCCTCCCGCGCGGGTTTACGGCCTCTCAAGGCTTGGCCGCGCGGCCCGCACAGGGCATAGGGCATGACACCTCTAATGGCAATCGAAGCGGGAGTTGCACAAAGTGTCCATCAACGAGACGGCCAAAGCGGCATGGGATCATCTGGCCAGCCTGCCCCGGCCCACTCTGGCCGAGCTGTTCGCGGCCGATGAAGGGCGTGTGGAGAGCCTGTCGACGCGCATCGAATTCCCCGCCGAGGCCGGTGGCGGCGGCATCCGTTTCGACTGGTCCAAGACCCATCTCGATGCGGCCCACATCGCCGGCTTCGAGGCGCTGGCCGGGGCAATGGACTTTGCCGGCCGCCGCGCCGCGCTGCTGAACGGCGAGAAGATCAACAACACCGAAGGCCGCGCGGCCGAGCACACCGCCCAGCGCGGGGTGGGCCGCGAGAGCAGCGTGGAAGAGGCAATGGCGCTGCACGCGCGCACCCGCTCGCTGGTCGAGGCCATTCATGGCGGCGCGCTGGGGCCGATCCATCACCTTATCCACATCGGCATCGGCGGCAGCGCGCTGGGCCCCAAGCTGGCGATCGACGCGCTGGCCCGGCATGGCGCGCATGTGCACGTGCATGTGGTGGCCAATATCGACGGTTGCGCGCTCGAAGAGGCGATCGCCAAGTGCGATCCCGAAACCACGCTGATCGCGGTGGCCTCCAAGACCTTCACCACCACCGAGACGATCACCAACGCGCTCTCGGCGCTCAAGTGGCTGGGCGAGAACGGCGTGGAGGACCCCTATGGCCGCGTTGTCGCGCTGACCGCCGCGCCCGAGAAGGCGGTGGAATGGGGTGTGGACGAAACCCGCGTGCTGCCTTTCTCGGAAAGCGTGGGCGGGCGCTATTCGCTCTGGTCCTCGATTGGCTTCCCGGTGGCGCTGGCGCTGGGCTGGGACGAGTTCGCCGAATTCCTGGCCGGCGCCGAAGTCATCGACCGCCACTTCGCCGAGGCCGAGGGCATTGCCAACCTGCCGCTGCGCGCGGCCTTTGCCGATCAGCTCTATGCCCGCCTGCGCGGTTGCCAGACGCGCGGCTGCTTTGCCTATGACGAGCGCATGGCCCTGCTGCCCGACTATCTGCAGCAGCTCGAGATGGAATCGAACGGCAAGAGCGTGACCTTTGATGGCGAGCCGATCGAAGGCCCGACCGCGCCCATCACCTGGGGCGGCGTGGGCACCGATGCCCAGCATGCCGTGTTCCAGCTGCTGCATCAGGGCACGCATCTGGTGCCGGTCGACTTCATCGCCAGCATCGCGCCGGGCGACGAGCTGGACCCGGCGCATCACCGCATCCTGTTGATGAACTGCTTTGCCCAAGGGGCCGCGCTGATGGCTGGCCGCGATGCTTCTTTCGCGGGCGGCGACAATGCACGCGCCTATCCGGGCAACCGCCCCAGCGCGACGATGCTGTGCGACGACATCAGCCCGGCCACGCTGGGCGCGCTCATCGCCTTCCACGAGCATCGCACCTTTGCCAATGCGGTGCTGCTGGGCATCAACCCCTTCGACCAGTTCGGCGTCGAGCTGGGCAAGGAGATCGCCAAGTCGATCGAGAAGGGCACCGCCACCTTTGACGCCAGCACCACCGCGCTGCTGGCCGAGGCCGGGCTGGCCTGAGTAATCGGTCTGAAATTCCATGGCTGGCGGGCATCCTGTTCTGGGTGCCTGCTAGCGATATGGATGTAATTATTTGTTTCGGTTGCAAAACTGTTTGTCATTTCATTTTTCCCCCGCTTAATGGCCTCGTGGCTTTTTCGGTGAGGGTGATATGAACATGCGGGGTGTGGCGCGGCGCGGCTTTGGCCGGTCGCTGGCGGGGTTGGCGCGCCAGTTGTGCGAGGCCGGGGCGGTGGCTGCCCTGATGGCAAGCGGGGCCGCTTTGGCCCAGGCCGACAATGCTGCGGCGCCCGCGCTCGCCTCTCCGGCGGCCCAGCACTGGCCCCCCGCGCTCGAGGATTTTTCCGCCTTGCCTTTTGCCTCGATGCTGCGCCTGTCGCCCGATGGCCAGCGCATGGCCGGGCTGATGAGCGTGGGCGGACAGCGCAGGGTTTGTGTGCTGCCCCTTTTTGACGGTACGAAGTCCCTGAAATGTGCCGCCATCATCGACATGGCCGAGGTGCGCGGGCTGACCTGGGTGGGCAACGACAACATCGTGATCCGCGTGGTGCAACTGCTGCCGGTCGAGGGCAGCAACTGGTACATTTCGCGGCTGCTCGGTTTCAATGGCAGCTCGGGCAAGGTGACGAAGATCAAGTGGGACCTGAACGGTCAGAACGCCAGCGACATATTGTGGGTCGCCCCGGCCTCGGCCGCGCCCGAGATCGTTATGGCCGGGCAGGGAACGGTCTATACCAATGACACCGCGTTCTGGCCGTCGGCCTATCGCGTGAATGTCGAGACGGGCGCGGCATCGCTCGAACAGGCCGGGCGCGAGAAGGTGATGGACTGGCAGGCCGACGGCACGGGCCGCGTACGTCTGGGAAGCGGTTACGATGACCTCGCGAGCCGA
>DATMUT010000563.1:0-11275 GCA_035563755.1 Novosphingobium sp. | reverse complement strand
GGGGTGATTTGAGCGAGGCGGAATGGCGCGCTTTGAGAGGCTTGTTGCCGATTGACGCGGCAAACCGTGGTCGCGGGCGTAGGCCCGAACACAACCGTTCGGTCATCAACGGCATTCTCTGGCGGCTGCGCTGCGGGACCGCATGCCGCGACGTACCGCCCAAATACGGGAACTGGAACACGATCTATCGCTGTTGGAGCGAGGCCAGTGTCTGGGAAGCGGTGTCGGTCACGCTCGCCGAGATCATGGCCGACACCTGCCACTACAGCATCGACAGCACCACGCTTCGTGCCCAAGGCCTTGTTCGCGGACAAAGAGTACGACACCAATGCCATCCGCGAAGACGTTGCTCGCCGCGAGATTCAGGCCGTCATTCCGGCCAAATCCAATCGGCGGGAGAAAATCGACCACGACCGGGTGCTGCACCGCCAGCGCAATGGCATTGAACGCGCGTTCGGCAGGCTGAAAATCAACCGCGCCTCGCCACCCTTCGACTCTGATGTTTACGCCCTAATTGGTGGTCTGGACGCCCATCTCCCACGCCGGGATGCCCTTGAAGGCATCTGCCAGGAAATCGACCATCGCGCGCACCTTGGCCGAAAGGTGGCGGCGGCTGGGGTAGACGGCGAGAATGGCAATGGGGGGCAAGGGGTGATCGGGCATCAGTTGCACCAGTCGCCCGGCGCGCAGATCCTCGCCCGCGAGGAAGGTGGGCAGCCATGCCAACGCCTGACCAGACAGCGCCATCGCGCGCACCGTATCGCCGTTGTTGGTGGAAAAACGCGGCGTGATACGCGCGCTATAGGGCTGCCCACTGGCGTCGAGGAAGGACCACTCCTCGGGCTCGGGCGCCAGTGTGTAGGCGATGCAGGCATGCCGCAGAAGATCAGCGGGCGAGGCCGGCGCGCCATGGGCCGCCACATAGGAAGGCGCCGCGCACACGATGTTGTTCGACATCGCCAGCCTGCGCGCGACATGGCTTTGCGATCCCCCGCGCGAAATGCGGATGGCAAGATCATAACCCTCGTCCACCAGATCGACCACGCGGTCCGAGAGAGAAATGTCGAGCTCAACCTCGGGATGGGACGCCATGAAGCGCGGCCACAGCGGGGCAAGATGCATCACCCCGAAGCTTAGCGGTGCGTTGATGCGCAGCCTTCCGCGCGGCGCCCGGCTGTCGGCGCTGGCCGCCGCCTCGGCCTCGGCCACATCGTCCAGCACATGGCGCAGCCTTTCATACAGCGCCGCGCCTGCCTCGGTCAGCGAGAGGCGGCGCGAGGTGCGATTGAGCAGCCTTGCTCCCAGATGCGCCTCCAGCTCGGCCACATAGCGGGTAACATTGGCGGGCGAGGTGTCGAGCGCATCGGCAGCCCGCGCGAAGCCGTTTTTGGCGACGACAGTGGTGAACACTTCATAGGCGCGCAGGCGGTCCATGCGGCAAGACTTTCATTCAGCTATTATGAATGAATAGATCAGATCTACCCCATCGATCAAGTCAGAGGCCAAGGATAAACGATCTCCTGTCAGCACGAAAGGCGTGGCTGATGATCGAAGGACCCCGCCATGACCCGTCTCCAATCCAAGACCGCCCTTGTCACCGGTGCCACCAGCGGCATCGGCCTTGCCACCGCCCGGCGCTTTCTGGCCGAGGGCGCCCGCGTCGCGATCACCGGCACCAACCCCGAACGCCTCGCCGCCGCCAAGGAACAGCTGGGCGGCAATGTGATCGCCATCCTTGCCGATGCGGGCGATGTGGCGGGCCAGCAGGCCATTGCCGATGCCATCAAGGCCGAATTCGGCACGCTCGATGCCCTCGTCATCAACGCCGGCATCGCCGATTTCCGCCCCATCGAAGGCTTTGACGAGGCCGGTTTTGACCGCTCCTTTGCCGTCAATGTGAAGGGCCCCTATTTCCTGATCCAGGCGCTGCTGCCGGTGCTGGCCAACCCCGCCTCCATCGTCTTCAACGGTTCGATCAACGCGCGGATCGGCATGCCCAATTCCAGCGTCTATGCCGCCACCAAGGCCGCGCTGATCTCGCTGGCGCGCACGCTGTCGGGCGAGCTGATCGGGCGGGGCATCCGCGCCAATGTGGTCAGTCCCGGCCCGGTGGTGACGCCGCTCTATGGCAAGCTGGGCCTGAATGAGGAGCAGCTGAGCGGGATGCAGCAGGCAATCCTGTCGCAATTGCCGGTGGGCCGCTTTGGCACGCCCGACGAGATTGCCGATGCTTTCGTCTACTTTGCCTCGGATGACTCGCGCTTCACCGTCGGCAGCGAGCTGATCGTCGATGGCGGGATGAGCAACCTGTAATCCCACGCAAGGCCCCCGCGCGAGGAACAGACTGCGCGGGGGCCTTGTGATGCATCAACGGTGTCATGCGGCCTCGCCATATTTGTCAGCCTGCGCGGCGCGCTGGGGCAGCAGCCACAGGCACAGGCCAATGCCGGCGATCAACGCGCCCGATGCCAGCGGCCGGCTGAAGTCGAGCCCGCCCTTGCCCAGCGGCTTGTCGAGGAAATCGCCCACAGTCGCGCCCAGTGGGCGGGTGAGGATGAAGGCCGCCCAAAACAGGCCAGCGCGCGAGAGCGCTGTAAACCGCCACGCCAGCGCCACCACCACGAGCGCTGCGGCAAAGATTGCCGCGCCAAACACATAGCCCGATTCGAGCCCCATCACCGTCGCATCGCCAAAGCTGTCGGCCGTCCAGTCGCCCAGCGCCGTGCCCAGTGTCTGCGAGAAGGTAATGGTCGCCCAATAGAACAGCTCGGCGCGCACCGTGGCAACGCTGCCCACGGCCACCGAGCCGAGCGTCAGCTTCCACGCGGCGAGCGTGGCCAGCACGCAGGTCAGCAGCGCCAGCGAACCACCCATATAGCCGATCCCGAGCGAGCGGTCGAAATAGTCGGCCAGCGTGGTGCCTGCAGTGGTCGAGGCGATGATCGTCGCCCAATAGAGCAGCGGGTGGAACGCGCGCGCGCGCACCTGCGCTGCCACCAGCAGCGCCAGCGGCACCATGAACAGGCCCGTGCCAATCAGATAGCCCCAGCCGGTAGCGGCCGTGGTGGTCTCGCCCAGCCAGCTCATCGACACGGTATCGCCTGCCGTTTCGCCCAAAGTGGTCGCGAGGATCTTGATTACCCAGAAGCCCAGCGTGACGGCCGGCACTTTGGCGAGGGCGGATTTGATGGGAGTGTCAGTCATGTTGGAAGAGAGCCCTTCTGGAGGTCGCGCTTGAGCGCGCAAAAGGCAACGCTCTGGCTTTGGTTGAGCCCTTGCCCTGCCGATCCTATCAGCGGAAAAGGCCCTGCGATATGGAGGCATGGGCCAAGGTTGAGGCCCGTCACCGGACAGTTGCCGTTACGGGCTGTGGGCGCACGCCAAACGCGCGCGCCCACAGCAACAGCCAAGCTTTGGGCAACCGTGGTAGAGGTTAGCCCAAAAGCATTTCACTTCAGTTGGCGGCTTTGAGCACCAGAACATGGAAGCTGCCGGGTACGATTTTGGGCTTGCCGGCTTGCGCAGCGGCAAATTTGGCTGTCGGCAGGTATAGCGTGCCGGTTTGCGGATCGAATGCCCCGGTCCGCGTGCCGATCTCGGACTTGACCGCGGGCTCGACCACAGGCTTGCGCCCGTCAAGGCGGATGATGGACAGGCTGCCGCTCTTGCCGCAAGGCACGAGGAAGCGGTGGCGCGCCGCATCCCAGATTGCCGTGTCAGGCCCGGCGCCGATAGGCAGCAGTGCCAAAAGCTTGCGTGCCGCCAGATCAACCAGCGCCGCTTTGCCATTGGCGCATGTGCTGAGCGAGAGGCCCGCCTCGGGGGCATAGGCCATGCCGGTCGGGCCTTCGCAGCCCGTCAGCGCGATGGCCCCCACCGCCTTGCCCGCAACCAGATCGACGAGTTCGATTTCGCTCAGCTGCTCGTTGTTGACCGCAAGCAGGCCGGGCCGGGGCATCACCGGCACCTCCAGCCCCGGCTTCAGCTGTATCCGCGCGGTTTCGGTCCGCCCGGTCAGGTCCAACACCGAAATCGCGCCGCTATCGCCGCCCATGACATAGGCGGTGTGGCCATCGGCGCTCAAAAGCGTTGCGTCGGGGTCGCCCACCACCGCGATGCGCGCAAGTTCGGCACCGGTCCCGGCATCCAGCACCCGCGCGCTGGCGTCATGCGCGCTGGTCACGAGGATTTGCGACGTGCCGGGGATTGCCAGCGCGGCGTGCGCGCCGGCAATCGCCCCGACAGACCGAACCGAGCCTGCGGCAGGATCGATCACCAGCACGTCCTTGCCGTGCGAGACCAGCACGCGATGGTGCTCGCTATCCCAACTGGCAAAGTCCCAGTGGTCGTCTGGCCCGGCGATGCTGGGCTGGGCGATGAAAGCGGGCGTGTCGGCACGGGCCACTTGCGTTGCCGCGATCAGCGACAATGCGGTGGCAAGGATCGTTCTGGTGATAGTCATGCAAGGGTCTCCCGGTGGATTAGAACTTGAGCTTCAGCCCGGTTTCCAGCGTCAGATCGTAGAATTCGCGCTGGATCGGGCGATCGGGCGAACCTTCGTAAAAGCGCAGGGGCGCATTGGTCAGGTTCTTGATGTTGAGGTAAAGCTGCGCCGACTTGGCGATGTCGTAGCTGGCGCTGAAATCCATGGTGTAGCGGCTGTCCTGATAGACATCCGTGGCGCGGCTGCTCCCTGCGCCAAACAGCACGCTGCTCTCGAACTGGCTGGCGAGGCGCAGTTTCATCTTGCCCTTTTCATAGAACACCGCCGCGTTCCACGACCAGGGAAAGGCGCCGGGCAATGCGATGGTGCCGTCGCCCGCGCGCAGGTTGACCCCGGTTTTCACATAGGTTGCGTTGGCGTCGATCCCGAAACCACCCAGCCAGCCCGGCAGGCTGGTGAACTGGTTGACATAGTTGGCCTCGATGCCGCGCGCATAGGCGCTGGGCGCGTTTTCGAAGCTCTGCACCGTGTAGAGGCCGCTATAGCCCGGATATGTGGTGTTGGCGTGGGTGCGGGTGACGATGTAGTCTTTCATTTCCTTGTCGAAGAGGCCCAGCGAGACGATGCCTGCGTGCGGCAGGTAATATTCCACGGTCAGATCGAAATTATGGCTGAAGGTAGGTTTGAGCGCCGGATTGCCGGTGCTCACCGTCAGCGCGCCCTGGTCGACGCTGGTCGACTGCTGGGTCTGATAGAAGCCGGGGCGGGCAAGGCCGGTCGAATAGACGGCGCGCAGCAGCAAGCGGTCGTCGGCCTTGTAGCGCAGTTGTAGCGAGGGGAAGACGTTGCTGTAGCTATGCTTGGTGCTCAGCGCCAAGGCCGTGGTGTTGCCGCTCGCGTCGGTGACGGAGCCAATGCCGCGGTAGGTGGCATCGGTGTGCTCGAAGCGCAGCCCCGCCAGCACACCCAGCTTGCCGATATCGGCCTTGTACTGGGCAAAGCCGGCGACAATGTTCTCATCGTCGTTGAAATAGCCGCCCGGGTTGAGCGCGAGCGACGTGCCGCTGGCGGCATACAGCTTGCGCAGCGCATCGCCACCGATCTGCGGCATGATGTTGTAGCCGGCATTGTAGAAATTGGTGATCGAGGTGCCGCCGCTGTCCTGCGCGAGCGACAGTGTGCCGGTATAGCTGTAATTTGCGGTATAGGGGTTGGCGGTTTTGTTGCGGAGGCGCAGCTTGCCGCCCAGCTTCAGTTCGTCACCCGCGACAAGCCCCGCCGGCAGGCTGACCGCCACCGCTGCCGACCATTCCTCGTCCTTGTCATGCTCGGTGGCATTGGCGATCTTGCTCAGCGCATATTGGGTGGGGTCGAGCAGGCCGGAGCCAGCGGTGACCGCATAGGTCGGGTAGTCGGGGTTCGAGGTATTGTCATAGGCAATGGTGTAGCCATTGGCGTTGGCGAACGTCGAATTGTAGTCAAAATGCTTGTCGAAGGTCGCGCGCGAATAGGCGCCCCAATATTCCAGGCGGACCCGGCCCAGCCGGTTGTCGCCACCGATCTGGGTGACGAGGTTCTTGTGGGTCTCGTCCTCGTCGCGCAGGGTTTTGACGGCGGTGGCGGTGTCGATCAGCCCCTTGGCATTGGCCGGGTTGACCACCGCATTGCCATCATAGTCGATCTCGAAGCGGTTGCGATAGACATGCTCGTTATAGCCGGCCAGGCTGGCGCGCAGGTAATAGCGCTGTCCGGTGGCCGGCACGTAGTCGATCTCGCCCGAATAGCCGAAACGCTGGCGGTAATAGTCGTAATTGCGCAGTTCCAGCCCGGCAAAGGCCTTGTCGGGCACGGCGGGCTGGCCATCGACATAGCCTTCCTCAATATCGTAGAAGCTGCGATGGTCATTGTGGAGATATTGGCTGACCACAAACGACACCGGCGAATTGGCCCCGCCGATCGGCCCGCCGATCACCACTTCCTCGCGGTAGAAGCCCTTGCCCTTGATCGTCTCCATGCCGCCGCCCAGCGTCACGTCATAGAACATGCGCGACAGGCCGATGGCGCTGCGCGGGGTCAGCTCGACGCTGCCGCCGATCCCTTCGGCGTCGCTATCGGGCCGGCCGGTCTTGGTGACCATGATCTTGTCGATCGCGCCGATCGGCACGGTGTCGAATTCGACCGCGCGCCCGGCCGCGTTGAAATAGGTGCCGCCCGGTTGGGTGTTGAGCAGCACAACCCCGCCCATGGTTGCGCCGTTGAGATTGCCATCGAGGCCACGGATGTTGACGAAGCGGCCCTCGGCGGTGTCGATCGAGAGGGCAACGCCGGGAATGCGGCTGAGCGCTTCGGCGGCGTTCACATCGGGATATTTGGCGATGGCTTCCGCCGACTGGACGTTGATCAGGTTCAGGGCGGCAAGCTGCTCTTCGCGCGCGGTCTTCTCGAGCCGCGCGGTCACCACGATTCTGGCGGCATCGGGATCGCCCGCCCCGGCTTCTGCGTTGCCGGCAGGCGCCGCATTGGCAAAGGCAGCGGCAGGCAGCACGGCGATGGCCAGCGCCACGACTGATACGGAATATTTCATGTAAGCCCCCTCGATCGGCATAAACTGGGCCTGCAGATCGGTGTGGTACATGACACTGGGATGAAACCGGAGCGCACTGGTTGGATACAAATTCGTAACCTTTGCGGGTATGTCGACGCGCCAATGCTTTGGTGTAAGGGCCAGCACATCACTGTGCTGCCAAATGGGAGCGTGCCAAATGAGCGCCTGCATCGTCCCGCCCTTTTCCTCCGCCCCGCTTTTGACGGCCAGGGGTTAGGGCCATGCGCGTACTGCTCGCCGAGGATGACGCCGAGACTGCCGCTTTTGTTGCGCAAGGGCTGCGCGCGCTCGACCATGAGGTCGTGGCGGTGGGCCAAGGGGCAGACGCGCTGGAACAGGGGATGAGCGGCGCTTTTGATGTGCTTGTGCTCGACCGAATGCTGCCGGAGCTGGACGGATTGACGGTCGTCAAGCAATTGCGTGCGGTCGGCTGCAAGACGCCGGTGTTGCTGCTGACCGCGCTTGGCCGGATCGAGAACCGGGTCGACGGGCTGGATGCGGGCGCGGATGATTACCTCGTCAAGCCTTTTGCCTTTAGCGAGCTTGCCGCACGCATCCACGCGCTTGGGCGCAGGCAGGCACCGGCAAGCACCGTGACCCGATTGCAGGTGGGCGAAATCGACATGGATTTGCTGGCCCGACAAGTGCGGCGCGGCGGACAGCTCATCATGCTGCAGCCGCGCGAATTCCGCCTGCTCGAAGAGCTGATGCGCCACGAAGGGCAATTTGTCACCCGCGCCATGCTGATCGAGCGGGTGTGGAATTTCCATTTCGATCCGCAGACCAAAATCGTCGAGACCCATATGAGCCGGCTGCGCGCCAAGCTGAACGAGGGCGAACAACCCGATCTTATCGAGACGGTCCGCGGGGCAGGCTACCGGATCCGCCCGCAATGAAGCGCCCCCCGATAAGCGCTGCGCGGCGCATTGTGATCATTGGCCTTGGCAGTTACGCGCTGGCGACGCTGCTGCTGGGCACAGGCATATTTCTTGCCATGCATGCAGCGTTTTCGCGCCAGATCGACGCGCGCATCGCCCAGACATCGATGACGCTGCAATCCGAATTCAGCGAGGATGGTGTGCGCGGCGTGGTCAAGGCCTTGCGCCAGCGCAAGATGTCTGGCCCGGATGCGCTGGGTTTTGCCCTGTTTGATGGCGCCGGGCATAGGGCGGCGGGCGATCTTGTGGTGGCTTTGCCGGCGCCGGGTTGGCAGACAATCCAGTTCGCCGACCCGGACGAGGGAGCTGATCCGGCACGCGCGCTCGTCTCGGACCTGGGGGGCGGGTATCGTCTCGTGGTGGCCGAAGACCTCACCCCTCTCGAGGAGATCGATCAGACGATTTTGGCGATGTTCGGCCTCGCCTTTGTCGCGTTGATGGGGTTGGGCTGGGCAGGCCTTAACCTGCTGGCGCGGTTTTTGCGCCAGCGGCTGCGCTCGATCAGCCAGACTGCCGACGCGATCATCGCTGGCGATCTGGCATGCCGGGCCGACTTGGGCATGCATGACGACGAATTCGACCGTGTCGCCGCCTCGCTGAACGCCATGCTTGACCGCATCGCCGAACTTATCGCCAATTTGCGGCAGGTGACCGGTGATCTGGCGCACGATCTGCGCACGCCGCTCTCCCGCTTGCGCCACCAACTCGAGGCATTGGGGGCGATCGAGGATGCGGCGCAAAGGCGCAAACGCGTCGAGGCCGCCATTGCCAACGCAGACGAGGTTCTGGCCCTGTTTGATGCGATTTTGCGCATTTCCGAGGTTGAGGAAGGCGGCCTGCGCCCAGGGTTCGCCGCCATCGACGTATCGGCACTGATTGTCGATCTTGGCGAAACGCTGGCGCCGCTGGTGGAGGAATCGCGCCGGCTGCTGAAGGTTGCCTGCGAGCCCGAGCTACGGGTCATGGGAAATCGGGAATTGCTCGCGCAAGCTGTGATCAATCTCATCGAAAACGCCCGCCGACACACGCCGGAGGGCGCGGCGATCGAGCTTCGCGCGGGGCGCCGCGACGATACAGTGGTGATTTGCGTGGCGGACAATGGCCCGGGCATCCCGGCCTGCGACCGCGAAAGGGTCCAGCAACGCTTTGTCAGGCTGGAGGCTTCGCGCTCGACCCCGGGGCACGGCCTGGGCCTTGCGCTGGTGCGTGCCATTGCGCGGGCGCATGACGCCAGCCTTGCCCTGTCCGATGCCCGGCCCGGCCTGATTGCCGAAATCCACCTTCCATCGTCTTGCGGCGTATCGCAGCCTTCCATCAACAGCATCAGCCGATCGCCGGCCTAACGGAGACAGACCGGCATGTGCCCATGACCCGGCCATGAGGTCAACAGGCGCGACCGAACGGTTTTGCACTGCTACGGCATGATCGCGGCGTTCACCGCAATGCGTCCCGCGTGATCCACGATGGCTGCAGCCATCGCACGCCAGCCACAGAATTAGGCTACGCGTCGGACCCCCACGGGCGCCGCTTTCACCTGACCGCCGCCGACACGCTGCACGAATTGCCTTGCGCTGCCCTCGAGGCGATTGGAGGAATCGGCCAGCCCATCAGCTTCGCCGGCCACCTCGCTGGCGGCGTGCCCGGCTTGGGCGCTGCGCTCGACCAGTTCCTCGATATTGCCCACCATGTCCTGCGTGCGCGATGCGGCTTGCTCAACGTTGCGGGCAATCTCGCTGGTCGCCTCGCGTTGCATGGCCACGGCCGCCGCGATGGTGTTGGATGTGCCATCCAACTGCGTGATGATGTCGGTCAACTCGCGCATGGCCCGGTCGGCCTGAGTGGTGGCCGATTGCACGGCATGGATCTGCGTGGCAATTTCGCTGGTGGCGTTGGATGTCTGTTCGGCCAGCGATTTGACCTCGCGGGCAACCACCACAAAGCCCTTGCCGGCCTCGCCCGCGCGCGCCGCCTCGATCGTGGCGTTCAACGCCAGCATGTTGGTCTGGCTGGCGATCGAGGAGATCATCTCCACGACATGGCCGATCTGCTTGGCGGCGCAGGTCAGTTCCTCGACCATCGTATTGGTTTGCGCAACGCGCTCCACGGCGATGGCGGTGGTGGTGCGGGCATGACCGGCCTGTTCGCCGATCTGGCCAATCGATGCGGTCAATTCCTCGCAGGATGCCGCGACATTGGTGACGTTCTGGGCGGCATGTTCTGCGGCATTGGATGCGCCGCCCGACAGCCGGTTCACGTCGCGCGCAATGCTGGCCAGATCGCCCGAGGTTGCCTGCATGGCGCTGGCCGAAGCGCTGATCTGGCTGACCACGCTGGAAATGTCGGCGTCAAATTCGTTCGCCAGATTGCGCATGGCGGCGCTGTTGGCGTTTTCCAGCCTATGGCGTTCGGCGTCCTGCGCGTCACGCATGGCCTGCGCGGCCTGCGCACCCTGCTCGATCTGCGAGATCATGGCGTAGCTTTGCGTGAACATCGCATGCACGCGAATGGCCAGATAGGCCGTGCCAGCCAGCTCGGTCAGCAGGATGACCGCGTGATAAACAAAGCGCAGCCAGTCCGTGCCATTGGGGTAAAGATACATGGGCAGCAGCAGGTTGAAGGTGAAATGCTGAACCGCCGTATGCAAACAGGCCACCAACAGCGTTTGCCAGCAGAAATAGGTGAGCAGCAGCGCCGCCACCACGAAATAAAGCATGTGCGCATCAAGCTGATACGGCGTGAACGACGTGGCGTAGATCAGCGTGTCATAGAGGTTCATCAGGCACACAGCGATGGTCAGCCGCCCGAACAGGCCCACCGGGTCCTTCCACGCGGCCAGCGTTGCCACACCCGCACTGATCAGCGAGGCGACCAGCGTCAGCGTCATATTCATGCCGCTCATGTTGGCAGCCGCCATGTTCACCGCGACCAGCGACCAGGCAAAGGTGGCGAAGGCCCGGCTCGCAGTCTGGCGGATGGCAATCAGTCCGGGAACGTCCGAGTGGGTCGAGGGAAGGCTGAGAGACATGTGGGGTTACCTCGCTGACGGCGACGTCGACCCGGCCGTGTCACAGCCGCCGACAATCATGGGGTTGATAAAGGCCAGGGCACCGTGTTCCTCGAGGATGCGCCTTGTGTGCTGGCGCTCGGCTGATGGCGCGATCACGGCGATCCACGAGGCATTCCCAAAGCGGATCAGCCGCCCATCGGATGCCGCCACCGCGCTCAGCACTCGGCCATTGCCGTACCATGGCGGGAAAACGACCGCCTGGCGCCCGCCGCGCTCGGGGG
>DATMUT010000562.1:0-2326 GCA_035563755.1 Novosphingobium sp. | reverse complement strand
ACTCCTTGATCGGCACCTCGACATTCTCGGCCACGGTCAGCGTCGAGAACAGGGCGCCGCCCTGGAACAATACGCCCCAGCGCGCGCGCACATCGGCCTCGGGCTGCTGGCCGGGCAGGCCCATGTCCTGCCCCACCGTATCGTGCCCCAGCACGCAGATGCGCCCTGCCGATGGCTGTTGCAGGCCAATGATCGCGCGCATCAGCACCGACTTGCCCGTGCCCGAACCGCCCACCACGCCCAGAATCTCGCCCCGCCGCACCTTGAGCGAGAGGTTGCGGTGCACGTCATGCGTGCCAAAGCTGTTGGTCAGCCCTTCGATGACGATGGCATATTCGCCCTCGTCGCCGGTCATGGCCTCCATCTCGGGGCAATCTGCGTCCGGCCCGCTCATATCCAGCCGATCTCCGAGAAGAACACCGCGAAGAAGGCGTCGAGCACGATCACCACGAAGATCGCCTGCACGACCGCCTGCGTGGTGCGCAGGCCCACCTCCTCGGAATTGCCCGAAACCTGCATGCCCTGATAGCAACCCGTCATGGCGATAATGAGACCGAACACCGGCCCCTTGATCACCCCCACCCACAGGTCGCGCACGGGCACCACCTCCTGAATGCGGGCCAGGAAGTTCCAGAAGGGAATGCCCAGCGTGACCGAGGAAATGGCAGCGCCGCCCACAATCGCGATAAGCGCTGCGTAAAAGCCCAGCAGCGGCATCATCAGCACGGCGGCCAGCACCCGCGGCACCACCAGCGCCTCGACCGGCGAGACGCCGATAGTGCGCATGGCGTCGATTTCCTCGGTCAGTTTCATCGTGCCGATCTGCGCGGCAAAGGCGCTGCCCGAGCGGCCCGCGACCATGATCGCGGTCATCAATATGCCCAGCTCGCGCATGGCCAGACGCCCGGTCAGGTTCACCGTATAAATCTCGGCGCCGAACTGCTGAAGCTGCACCGCGCCCTGCTGGGCAATGACGATGCCCACCAGAAAACTCATCAAGCCGATGATGCCCAGCGAATCGACGCCCACCAGCTCGATCTGGCGCACCAGCGCCGTCATGCGCAGCCGGCGCGGATTGCGGATCGTGCCCCAGAACGCCTCAAGCAATGCACCAAGGAACGCAAGAACGTTGATCGTCCCCTCGCCAAGGCCCACCACGAAATCGCCCGCCGACTGGAAAATGCGCGGCAAGGCCGGCAGTCGTGGCGGCTCGATGTCGGCGGTGCCCTCGCAGGGTTTGACCGCCTCGATCAACCGGTTGGCCTTGTCGCTGGCGCCGGTTATCTGCGCCTCGTGGTCGCGCGCCAGGCGCCAGACCACCCAGGCGCCGGCCGTGTCGATCTCCTCGACCTGGGCAAGGTCGATGCGGCCGATCGCGCCATCAAGCGCGCGCAAGGCCCGGTCGAGGTCGCTGATGGTCGAGACGAGCAGCGCCCCCGACAGGGCCACTTCCTGCGGCCCATCGGACATGTTTTCGACGGTGAAATCACAGGTGTAGGCCATCTGGCGCAGACTCATGGGCGAAAATCGCGCGGCGGGCAAGCGCGGCTTTGAGCGCGCGCGTCTCGCAATCGCACACGCCGCAATGCTTGCGCGCGGGCGGCCGGGCTGGCAAAGGCCGGGCCATGACCGACCAATCGACGCAGCCCGCCCCGCAGGACACCGGGGCCGAAAACGCCCTGCCCAAAACCTTCGAGCCTGCCGGCATCGAGGCGAAATGGTATGCCCATTGGGAACAGGGCGGCCTGTTCCGCCCCGAGCGGCCCGATGCGGCGCCCTTCACCATCGTCAATCCGCCGCCCAACGTCACGGGTTCGCTGCATATCGGTCATGCACTGGATAACACGCTACAGGACGTTGTGATCCGTTACGAACGCCTGCGCGGCAAAGATGCCTTGTGGGTGGTGGGCACCGACCATGCCGGCATCGCCACGCAAATGGTGGTCGAGCGCCAGATGGAAGCCCGTCAGGACAAGCGCACCAATTACACGCGCGAAGGCTTTATCGACAAGGTGTGGGAGTGGAAGGCCGAGAGCGGCGGCACCATCACCGGCCAGCTGCGCCGCCTGGGCTGCTCGATGGACTGGAGCCGCGAGCAATTCACGATGGACCCGCACTTTACCCGCGCGGTGGTGAAGGTGTTTGTCGACCTGTATAATCAGGGGCTGATCTATCGCGACAAGCGGCTGGTCAACTGGGACCCCAAGCTGAAAACCGCCATTTCCGACCTTGAGGTCGAGACGCGCGAGACGCAGGGCGGCTTCTGGCATTTCAAATATCCGCTGGCCGCCGATGAAAACGGCAATCCTGTGCTGCGCGACGATGG
>DATMUT010000561.1:0-2048 GCA_035563755.1 Novosphingobium sp. | reverse complement strand
AAATACGCCCGCCACATCGAACCCGAGGAGGCCCCCGATAGCTGGGGCGAGGCGCTGACGCCCGGGCAGATCGTGGCGCAGGCCCGCCGCATGATCGAGGCACACGGCTTCGGCTCGATCAAGCTGAAGGCCGGCACCCTGCCCCCCGATGTCGAGGTGGCCTGCATCGAGGCCCTGTCGCGCGCCTTCCCGGGCCTGCCGCTGCGTATCGACCCCAACGGCGCATGGTCGATGGAAACGGCGCTGCATTGCGCCGGGCGCCTTGGCCCGCTCATCGAATATTACGAGGACCCGGTCGCCGGGCTGGACGGCATGGCGCAATTGCACCGGGCAACCGGCCTGCCGCTGGCCACCAACATGGTCGTGACCAGCTTTGACGAACTGCGCGACAGCATCGCCCGCAATGCGGTGCAGATCGTGCTGTCGGACCATCACTACTGGGGCGGCCTGCGCGCCAGCCAGCATCTGGCGGCCATGTGCGCGACATGGCAACTGGGCCTCTCGATGCACTCCAACTCGCATCTGGGCATCAGCCTGATGGCGATGACCCATCTGGCCGCCGCCACCCCCAACCTGACCTATGCCTGCGACACGCACTATCCGTGGGTCGAGGAGGAGGACGAGGTCATCAGCGGCGGCAAGATCGCGATTGCCGGGGGCTGCGTGGCGGTGAGCGATGCGCCGGGCCTGGGGCTGACGCTCGACCCGGCCCGCATGGCCCGCGCGCACGCCATTTTCAACCGCATAACCATCCGCACCCGCGACGATCTGGGCCAGATGCGCAAATACGACCCGGCCTTTTCGGGCGCCAAGCCAAGGTACTGAAACATATTGAACCGGCGCGCCACTTGGCCGACAATTGCCGGCCATAAAACGAGAGGTGCCCGTGTTCGAACTGATCCAGCTGCGTTGCTTCGTGGCCGTGGCCGAGGAATTGCATTTCGGCCGCGCCGCTGCCCGGCTCAACATGACGCAGCCCCCGCTCTCGCGCCACATTCAGGTGCTCGAGCGGATCATGAAGGTCGAGCTGTTCCATCGCTCGAGCCGGTCGGTGCGCCTCACGGCGGCGGGCACCGCCTTTCTGGCCGAGGCGCGGCGCGTGGTGCGCATGGCCGACAGCGCCGTTGCCACCGCTCGCGCCGCCGCGCAGGGGCGCCATGGGCTGGTCAGTCTGGGTTTCACGGCGGCCTCGGGCTATGGTTTCCTGCCCCGTTTTATCGAGCGCGCGCAACAGGCGATGCCCGACCTGCGCTTCGTGCTCAAGGAAATGGTCTCGGACGAGCAGCTTGAAAGCCTGCTTTCGGGGCGTATCGATCTGGGCTTCCTGCGCCCGCCGGTGCGCCAGCCCGAACTGCTCTCGCAACTGGTCCTGTCCGAGAAATTCGTGGTCTGCTCGCCCGCCAGCGTGCCCGAAAACGAGCGCCCGCGCAGCCTGCGCGACTTCGACCAGCGGCCCTTCATCATGTACGCCCCCGACAAGGCCCGCTATTTTCACGACCTGCTGACCGGCCTGTTCACCAGCGCCCGCGCCGAGCCGCGCCATGTGCAATATCTGGCGCAGATCCACACCATCCTGATGCTGGTGGGTGCGGGGCACGGCTTCGCGCTGGTGCCCGAATCCTCGCTGCGCCTGCACCCCGAAGGGGTCGCCTTCTCCGAGCTGGAAGGCGCGGAAGGCATCGTCGAGTTGCACGCCACCTGGCGGCGCGACGCCGACAACCCGGCGCTGCTGGCGCTGGTGCCGCAATTGCCCGCCCTGTGCGCGACCGGGCCGGGTCAGGGCTGAACCGCATCGATACCGGCCCCGCATTGCTCAATCCCAAGTCGCGATTGGTCGCCCCTTTGGCCGGCAGGCTACACCTGCCGCCAAAGGAGCCTTTGCATGCCCATTTCTGGCCAGATGATGATTGCCGGCGCCAGCCTTTCCGGGCTGGGCGCGCCATTCCACGGCATCGATGCCGCCACCGGAACACCCCTCGATCCGCCCTATCGCGGCGCCTCGGCCGAACAGGTTGAGCAGGCCACCCGCGCCGCGCAGGACGCCAGCG
>DATMUT010000560.1:0-11963 GCA_035563755.1 Novosphingobium sp. | reverse complement strand
AGCTCGGCCAGCAGCGCGTCCAGCTCGGCCACCGGCTGGGCCACGCGCAGCCCCGCGCCGCGCTGGCGCAGCCATTGCCCCGTCGCCACCTTGTCGAGCGCGATGGGCACTGCGCCATGCGCAATCCCCTCGTAGAGGCGGTTGGGCAGCAGCCACTGCGAATTGAGCCCTTCCTCGAAATAATCGATCGCCCAGATGAAGTGGATCTGCCCGAACAGCCCCGGCAGGTCGGCCGGCGTATAAGGCCCCACGTAGCGCACGCCCGGCATGGCCCCCACCGTGCCGGCAAAATCGGCAAATTCGGCCGGCGAGGGTTTGCCCGCGATCAGCACCTCGATCCGGCCATGACTGCGCGCGGCAATCTGGCCCAGCATTTCGAGCGTGCGCCGACAGCGCAACATGCCAAACCAGCCAATGACCCAGGGCGCCGCCCGCGTTCCCAGAAAGCCGCGCGAGGGCGGTTCGGGAACAGCAACCTGACCTGCTGCCTGCCCCGGTGCATAGGCCGGCACCTTGTTCTCGAGCAGGAGCGATGGCCCGCAATAGCCGCGCTGGCCGGCAAAATAGGCGTCGCGAAAGGCCGGCGCGCTGACCACCAGCAGGTCGAGCCGGCGCATCGCCCACCCCTCGATCGCGCGGACAAGCCGGCCGGCCATGCCCGCCGACAGCAGCAGCCGGTGAATATCGAGGCATTCGTAGACCAGCCTTTGCCCGTCGCGGCGCACGCGCGCAGCCAGCACCAGCGTTTCCAGATTGCGGGCCACCAGCACGTCGGCATCGGCAGTAATGGCCCGCACGCGGCCGGGCATGCAGAAATGGCGCAGCACGCTGAGCAGCCGGGCAACCAGCCGCCCGTCCTGCGTGCGGCCCAGGGTTGTCGCCGCCACATCGCTGACCCGCGCGGGCGCCGTACCGCGCCGGTGAAAGCCGGCCAGCCGCAGCCGGTGCCCGGCATGGCGCAACATGGCCACGCGCCGCGCCACCGCCGCATCCTGAAGATCGTGCACCAGATAGGCGATCCGCCTTGTGCCAGCCATGTGCGCCCCTTTTTACACCCTTGCCAAGGCAGGAGCCCGGCCCGAAGCCAGCCCTGCCCCATTCGGCCTCGGGCATGTGCTGCACGCATAGGCGCGCCCGCGCATCTCCATCTGTCTCGGCTTTGGCGGCATCGGCAGGGCAGCGCTTCCGAAATAGAGGCGTTTGCCAAAACGCGCCTTTTCAGAGCTATCCCGCGTCGCAACATGAAAGGGCCGGAACAGCGCCACCATTGCCCGCGCCATTGCCGGCCCGAGCAGGGCCAGCGCGCGGCCGGCCGGCAGGTTACCTCCAAATCGGTTGGGAGACAGGTGGATTCCCGCAGTCGATATGCCCAACATACACCGCAGGGCCGCCGCGGTTTTCCGCTGATCCGGCGCCCTTCATATCCGCGCGAAAGGGAGGTCGAGCGCACCCATGTCCTGCACAAGCGACAGCCAGTCCGGTTGGGCCAGAACCGGAAAGCGGCGCCACGCGCCCGGCCGCCACGCATCCGCCACTGCCCACCGCAGCGGCCGCCGCGCGCGCAGGCTTGCCATGGCGCTGCTGGCAGGGGCCTGCGCCGGCATCGCGCCCGGCGCCCATGCCGACGACCTGATGACCGCCCTGACGCGCACCTATGCGACCAATCCCGACATTCTCGAGGCGCGGGCCCGCGCGCGCGCGCAGGACGAGGGCGTGCAGATCGCCCGCGCCAATGCGCTGCCCAGCCTGTCGGGGCTGGTGCGCTACAACCGCTCGCTGGCGGTGGGGGTCAACAACTATACCTCGCCCACGCGCACCCTTACGGCCGACGCCAACGCCACCCAGCTGGTCTTTGCCGGCGGCGCGGTGCGCAACGCCATTCTGGCGGCCAAGCAAAGGGTTTATGCCAGCCGCAGCGACATCACCAGCACCGAAAGCAGCGTGTTTGCCAGCGTGGTGGCGGCCTATCTCAGCGTCATCCACGATGAGGCGGTGGTCAATCTGAACCAGCGCAACGTCGATGCGCTCGAGGTGAACCTGAAGGCGACCACGTCGCGTTTTGACCATGGCGACCTGACCCGCACCGATGTGGCGCAATCGCGCGAGCGCCTGTTTTTGGCGCGCGCGGTGCTGCAAACGGCGCAGGTCAATCTGATCGCCAGCCGCGAGAAATATGTGCAACTGGTGGGCAGCGCCCCCGGCCAGCTGGAGCCGCCGCCGCCCATGCGCGGCCTGCCCATGACGGTGGACGATGCCATCGACATCGCCATAGACAACAACCCCGACCTGGCATCGGCCAAGTCGGTGGCGCATGCCTATGGCTATGACGCCAGGGCCGCCGCCGCCAGCCGCATGCCCAAGGTGCAGATTTTCGGCACCTTTGAATATGCCAATTATTTCAACACATATGGCGGCACGGCGACCGACATTTTCGGCAACCCGCTCAGCTCAAGCTACCGCCAGTATGACAAGACTGCATCGGTGGGCGTGCAAATGTCGATACCGATCTTTCAGGGCGGCCTGCCCGCAGCGCAAGAGCGTCAGGCCGACGCGCAGCGCAGCGCGGCGCTGGAACGCGCCACCTCGGTCGAACGGCAGGTGATGGAGGGCGTGCGCACGGCCTTTGCCGGATGGCGCGCCTCGGACGACATCATTGCCGCCAACCGCACCGCGGTAGATGCCGCACAGCAAAGCCTGATTGGCGTGCGGGCCGAGAACAAGATCGGCAACCGCACCATTCTCGACATCCTCAACGCCGAGCAGGAATTGCTCAGCGCGCAGGTACAACTCGTCTCGGCGCAGCGCGATGCCTATATCGCCGCCTTCAACCTGCTGACGGCCATGGGCCGGGCAACCGCGCGCGATATCGGCCTCGACAACCCATACGACCCGACGGTGAACTACCACCACTCGTCGGGCAACATCTGGGACTGGGGCGGCAGGACGACCACTTCGGCTGTGGCCACATCCACGCGCAACGTGCCCGTACAGGATGGCACCATAGCCCCGCCGAAACCCTGATACGTCATTTCAAACAGGAGCTTGCCATGTCGAACCTTTCCCGATGGGCCGGATTGGCCCTTGGCGCCGCAGGCCTGGCCTGTTGCGCCCCCGCCCTGATGAACGTGGCGTACGCCGGTGAGGCCGCGACCACCACCGTCACCAGCGACTATCGCCTTGGCCCGGATGACAAGGTGCACATCACCGTTTATGGCGAGGACAAGCTGACCGGCGATTACAATGTGACCAGCAACGGGTCGGTTTCTTTCCCGCTGATTGGCAATGTGAATGCGGCCGGGCGCACGCTGGGCGATGTACAGGAAGAGATCCGCCAGCGTCTGGCTGCAGGCTATCTGAAGGACCCGCGCGTTGCGATCGAGGTGGGCAATTTCCGCTCGTTCTACGTGCTGGGCGAGGTGAACAAGCCTGGCGAATACCCCTATCGCACCAATCTGACACTGGATCAGGCGGTGGCGACAGCGGGTGGCTACAGCTATCGCGCAAACAAGCGCAAGATCGCGCTGCACCACTCGGGCGGGCAGGAAGAGCAGGTCGCCCTGGGCAAGAACGGCACGATCAACCTGCAGCCGGGCGACACGGTGCGCATTCCCGAGCGCTTCTTCTAAATCGCCGCTTTTTACACAAGATCACCCGGCCGGTTTAACCCGGCCGGGATTTTTGTGTCTCGATTGTGTGATAGATCGTTGGTTCGCTGAAAGCGCCCTGATCGCCGTGTGACAGCTGTGCTGTTGCAACGGATCAAATGATATGTCAGCGCTGGGGCAGCGTTATCACACCGTCAATTTTGGCCTTGCGCGCAGGGCGCCCCATCGCCAGACGGGTCAAGGGCTGTTCCACATGACGGTAATACCACACCGCCAGCGAAGTTGAGCCAATCAGCACCGAAACTGCCAGCAGCACCATCTCGGCCGCGCTGTGCAAACCGGCGCGACGCGCGAACAACATAGCGCCACTCACCACAAAAGGATGCGTGAGATACAGCGCATAGCTGGCATCACCCATCGTCGCCCAGAAGAGCGAGCGCGGCCACAATTGCGCTTTCTCGACAAGTAACGTGCAACCAACAATGCCGCCGGCAATGAGGCACCCGGCAATGTGCGCCGCAAAGCCATGCAGCAGCATTGGCAGCACTATGATGAAGCACAGGGCGGGCCACAACAGCGCCGCAGCAGCGCGCGCAAGCGGCAGCGATCGCGGCATTACCGGATAAAGACGCGCCAGGCCCATGCCGCACACAAATTCGAGCAGATAGGGCGAGCGATAAAAATTGACCAGGCGCGAGCCCTGAACCGGCAGCAGGTTCGACGCCACCAGCAACACCATGCCCAGTGCCAGCCAGCGCAGCCATGCAAAACGCCGCTGCGCCATCATCGCCACGGAAAAGGCCAGATAGAAGGCCATTTCATAGTTCAGCGACCACCCTACGAACAGCAGCGGCTCCATCCGGCCATCGCCGCGTTCGTATGGTATGAACAAAAGCGATTTTACCAGATTGGGCCAGCTGAATTGCGTGCCCCCCATTTGCATCCGCGCCACCCCGGCAATCACGCAAACAATCAGCGTGAGCAGCCAATAGCTGGGCACGACCCGCGCTACCCTGTGCCAAATGAACGTGATCGGGTTTACACTCCGCTCGCCCAGCACCGTATAGGTGAGCACAAAACCGCTGATGACAAAGAAGATATCCACTCCGCATGCGCCGAGGCGGAACAGGTCCTCCAGCCCCCAGGCGTGAAACAGAATGCCGATATGGACCACGACAACGAGATAGGCCGCCAGAGCCCTTAGATATTGCAGGCCCACGATCCGCCGCGACGGGGATGACGCTTGTGTGCGCCCCCCGTTCACGCGGGCCGGCCTCAATGCTCGCGCCCGCTGCGCCACAGCGCCTGGTTGAGCGGTTCCAGCAGATATTCAAGCAATGTGCGCTTGCGCAGCGGCACCAGCACAGTCACCGGCAGGCCAGCCTTCAGGCCGCTGCCCGAGGTTTTCACCTGCTTCAGCTTTTCCAGATCGGCCGCAGAAACGGTAACCTCGCCCGTGTAATAGCGCGTGTTGGCCTTGTCGTCGGTAAAGGCGTCGGCCGAAATGCGCGAAACCTGCCCATTGATGCGCGGCATACTGCGTTCGTGGAACGAGGGGAATTTCAGCTCTGCCTGCTGCCCGACGGCCAGATCGGCCGCATCATTGGGCGACACGCGCATTTCCACCACCAGCGAGGCGTGGTTGGGCACCACATACATCAGTTTCTCGCCCGCGCTGATAACGCCGCCCACGGTAAACACGGTCAGGCCCACGACCTGCCCGGTGGCCGGCGCGCGAATGCGCAGCGCCTCGACCTGGGCGCGGGCGTCCTGCCAGCGGGGATACACCGCGTCGAGCTGCTCGATCACCTTGCGCAGATCGTCCGATGCCTGCCGCCGGTTGTCGGTATCGAGCGAAAGCGAACGGTAGCGCATTTCGCCAATCTGGCTGCGCGCGCTGGCCTTGTCGGCCGAGAGGCGGGCATAGTCGCCTTCGTTCCCCTGCCTTGCGCGTTCCAGTTCGCGCACGCGGTTGGCGCTGGCATAGCCTTGCGCAGCCAGTTCGCGCATACCGTCCAGCTGCCCGGAATAAGAGGAATCCTGCGTGCGGTTGGAGGTCATCTGCCGGTCCAGCCCCGACACCTTGTCGCCCAATTGCGCCGATTGCTGGGCGATCACCTGCCGCTGAGAGCCCAGCGCATGCAGGTTGGCCAACAGCAGCTTCTGCTGCAACTGGAACGAGGCTTCGGCATCGGCCTGATATTCCTTGGGCAGCACGGCGAATTCGGGCGGCCGCGTCATGGTGGTGCGCCCGATCAGCTGCGATTGCAGGCGGGCGCGTTCCGATGTCAGGTCGATCACCTGTGCGGCCAGCGATTTTTCGTTGGCCTCCACCTCTGCCCCGGCCAGCTGGATCAGCACTTCGCCGGCCTTCACCTGTTGCCCTTCGCGCACATACAGCGCCTGTACGGTGCCGCCGTTGCGGTGCTGCACGGTCTGCCTTTCGCCCGACACCTTGATCACGCCATCGGCCGAAACCGCGGCATCCATCGGGCAAAAGGCGGCAAAGCCCAGAAAGGCGCCAAAGAACAGCAGCAGCACGATCCAGCCAGAGCGGATATTGGCCATGCCCGGTTCGGCGCGGTCGTACGGGTCGGCCAGCACCACGCGGGGCACGGCAGGCAGAATCTCTGCGGCGTCGACAAGGAGAGTATCACTGGCCACGTATGGTCACTCCAATTTCGCGGATCAGGCCGATTTGGCCACGGCCACGCCAGCGCGCTGCTGCTGCTGCGCCAGCACCGCCTGGCGGGCGCCGAACATCTCCATGCGGCCATCGCGGATGACCAGCAGCTTGTCGGCATCGTTCAGGATGGTCTGGTTGTGCGCCACCACGATGATCGTCACCCCTTGCGCGCGCAGTTGGGCAAAGGCGGTCATCAGCGCATGCTGGCCCGGCCCGTCGAGATGGGCGTTCGGTTCATCGAGGATAAGCACGCGCGGGCGGTTGTAGAGTGCGCGCGCCACGGTGATGCGCTGCGCCTGCCCGCCCGACAGGCCTGCCCCGCCCCAGCCCAGTTCGGTGTCATAGCCCTGCGGCAGGCGCAGGATGAATTCGTGAGCGCCGCACATCTGCGCCGCGCGCACCACTTCACGGTCGATCTCGTCGGGGTCCAGGCCCAGTTCGGTGTCGAACCGGCAGATGTTTTCCTTGATCGTGCCGCGATACAGCGTCGGCTCTTGCGGCACATAGCCCATTGCGCGGGTCATCTGACGCTCGGGCCAGTCATCCAGCGCTGCGCCGTCGATGCGCACGGCGCCTGCCATGACCGGCATGATGCCCACCATCGCCTTGACCAGCGTGGATTTGCCCGCGCCGCTGGGGCCGACAATGCCCAGCATCTCGCCCGGGGCCAGCTCGAAGGACAGCCCCTGCAGCAGCAGCCGGTCGCGCGCGGGTGACAGCACCGAAAGCCCCTCGACCGAAACGCGGCCCTGTGCGGGGGGCAGCGTGGTGGGCGTGCGGATCGGCCCGCGCGCATCGAACAGGTCGATCAGCATGCGATAGGAGTCGCGGGCCTGCACCAGCCCTTTCCACGCGCCAGTCACCATTTCGATGGGAGCCAGCGCGCGCGACACCAGCAGCGAGGCGGCAAAGATGGCGCCCGGCGAAATCTGTTGATTGATGGCCAGCAACGCGCCCAACCCCAGCGCCAGCGACTGCATCGTCAGGCGCAGCGCCTTGACGCTGCTGGTAAAGGCGGCGGCGCGGTGCGCGGCCATGGCGGCGGTGTGGCTGGCTTCGGCGCGATCGCGGATGTGGCGCTGCACCAGCGCCTCGCGCATGCCCAGCGCCGAAACGGTGCCGGCGGTGGTCAGCGTGCCGTCTATGCCCATGAAATTGGCCTGCAAGCGGCGGTTGGCCAGGCTGTTGGCAGAGGCAGTCGCGCGCTCGGCCCACCAGCTGAGCACGCCCAGCAGCACGCAGCCCACCAGCGCCATCAGCCCCAGCGCCCAATGCAGGAAGGTGCAGGCCAGAATATAAATGGGCGCCCAGGGCACATCGAACAGAGCCAGCACGCCAATGCCGGTCAGCGTCTGGCGCAGCACATCGAATTCGCGCAGCACCGTGGCGTTGCGCGCCACGCCCGACCCGCGCGCCACTCGCACCAGCGCATCCAGCACCGCGCGCGACAGCAGCCGGTCGATCCGGTAGCTCATCGCGCCCAACAGCCGCGTGCGCGCCAGGTCCAGCAGCGCGATGGTCGAGGTGGCGCCCACGAAGATCAGCGTCAGCATCAGCAAGGTCATCCCCCCGTGCGAGGGGATTACCCGATCATAGACCTGAAGCATGTAAAGCGTGGGAGCCAGATAAAGTACGTTGAGGAAGGCGCTGAATACGGCCGCCGAAATGAATGGCTGCCGGCAGGCATTCAGCGCCTCGCCAATGACTTGCCGGCCAACGCTGGCGCCTTCGCCCTCACCTTGTGCTCGCACGCTTTTCATGGGTTCCAACTTTCAACTATGCGAGGCACACGCCCCCATTCATGCGATCAGTCGATGTAGTAGCTGGAAAACCGCTTGTGATAGGCGAAGGAGTCAGCCTGCCCCGTCGCCGCATATTGCTTGGGCTCGATCATCGAGAAGAGACCGCCGATCACATTGGCCTGGCACTCGCGCAGCACCGTTGCCGCCGCCAGCGCCGCCCGCGACGAGGTGTTCTGCCAGCGCACGACCAGCATGACCGCATCGGCCGCGCGGGTCAGCACGCGGGCTTCGGCCAGGCCCAGCACGGGCGCTGTATCGACGATCACGTAGTCGAAATGCTGGCGCAGCGCGTTGAACAGCTGCTGCGCATCCTCGACAGTGAGTTGGGTCAGCGCACGGCCATCGCCGGGTGCCGGCAGGAAGGCCAGCTCGGTCTCGGTATCCTTGACCAGGCGTTGCATCCAGTTCGCGCTCACCCCGCCGGCCGTCAGCTCCTCGGGGGCGACCTTGGGCGCCAGCAGGCTGGTGGCCGAGCGACGGCGGAAATCGCCATCGACCAGCACCACCTTGCGCCCCGACATGGCCAGCATACGCGCCAGACACACAGCCGTGGTCGTCTTGCCCTCGCGCGGCAGCGACGAGGTGATGGCAACCACCCGCGCATTGTCGTCGGCGGTCAGCTCGATATAGCTGACAATGTTGCGCAGCGCCTCGGCAAACAGCGAATAAGGCCGTTCGAGAAGATAGTTCGTGGCCGAAATCTCGCCCTTCTGCGCGCGGCGCACCGCCGGCACGGCGCCTGCGTAATGCACGCCCACCAGCGTTTCCATTTCCTCGCGGTTATGGACGGTGCGGTCCAGATATTCGGCCAGCGCGATGCCCGCCGCGCCCGCCGCCAGCGAGACCGACAGGCCGAGTAGCACCGTAAGAGGCAGGTTGGGCCAGACAGGCACGATCGGCTCGCGCGCGACCGAGGAGATGGTGGCGTCGGGCGCAGGCGACTGCACCTGCGCCGCGGCCTGCTTGGCGCGTTCCAGGAAGGCGCTGTAGACGCTGGCGCTGGCGTCGGCCTTGCGCTGCAGGTCCGACATGCCGGTCATCGCGGTGTTGTTTGATGCCAGCGAGCCCTGGATCTGGTTATAGCTGGCCTGCAGCGAGGCCAGGCCCGACTGCGCGACCTGCACATTCGCCTTCAGCCCCGACAGGATGCGATCCCGCTCGGCGGTAATGTGGCGGCGGATGTCGGCCAGATTGTTGCGGGCGCTGATCACGTCGGGATGCAGGTCGCCATAGCGCGCCTCGAGCGTGGCGAGCTGCCCGCTCGCGGTTGCCTCTTGCGTGCGCAGCTGGCGGATCGTCTCGGACGACAGCACGGCGTTCACATCGGCAGCGCCGCCGCGGCCAATCTGGGTTAGCGCGGCGTTATAGCGGCCCTGTTCCTGCGCCAGGGTCGACTTGGCCTGCGCGATCTGTGTGCTCAGGTCGGAAATCTGGCGCTCGGCCAGGGTCGAGCCATCCGCACTCATCAGGTTGTGCGCCACACGATAGGCCTGCAGCGCCTGATCGTCGCGCAAGGCCTGCTCGCGCAGTTTGGTCGCGCCCTGCTCGACAAAGCCGGCGGCGGCCTGGGTCGCGTCGTTCTTCGACTCGTTGGTAAGGGCGATGTAGTTGCGCGCGAAGCTGTTCGCGATCCGCGCGGCCAGATCACCCGAGCGGGCGCGGGCCTTGATGTCGATCACATAGGTCAGGCCCGAGCGCATCACCGACACCCGCTTGAGCAGGGTCTCGACAGCGCCGGTCTCGGCATCGGTCGCGCCGGTCACGCTGGCGCTCTGGCCAGGCTTTGCCGAGGCGTCGTCCCGCTTGGGGGCAAAATCCGCATCCTGCTCAAGCTTGAGTTCGCGCACGACCCGCAGCGCGACCGTGGGCGAGGCGATCAGCCGCGCCTGCGTATCGACCACGTTGGTGTCGGTAGGCAGCCCCGAAACGACCGCCAGCGTACCTGTCGGGTCCACCTTGCGCGGCTCGACCAGCACGCTCGAGGCAGCCTCGAATGTGCGGGGCGCCAGCATTGCCCCGGCCATCACCGCCGAAAAGACAAAAAGCGATGTCCCGGCGAATACCTTCCGCCTTCTCGAAGCAATGGAAAATAGAACAGAAGGATCTGGCAAGATGCCAGCCTTGATTTCCGGTAAAATCAAATTGCCGTCCATTTTCATAGAAATAGCCATACAGCACCACCAGGCGTCAGGATGAAATCGCAGGCCGGACTATGTCCCATCTAGGGGAAAATCCAATGGGATAGCGCATCCATTTGGGATGAGTTTGACTGTAATATCCCGGATATGGACCGGGCACACAGCGGCCCGCGCGCAACACAACATGCCGGCGCGAGCTAAGCCCGTGCCGGCACATCGTGTCCGCAATTGATCGCCAGGGCGGGCTACACACCCTCCGCGGCGCAACAACAGGATCAGTAGAAGTTGTAATCACCCAGCTTCAGCTGAGCGCCATCCAGCGAGTGAACGTAGATCGTGTAATCATTGCCGTTCAGCGCGTCGTGGATGGTGTAATACTGCTTCGTCACGTCGGTCGTGCCGTCGGCAAAGGCACCATAGTGATCGAAAGCCAGGGTCGTGCCCTGAGCGGTGGTGCCGAAGCCGACCAGACGGATGAAGTCGTTGTCGGTCGCCGACCAGCCACCGGCGCCACCAAAGTCATAGATAACCGCCTGAGCGGCATAGCCATTCGTCGTGCTCGACGAAAGCGAGAGCGCGGATTCGGTGATGACGAAGGTGTCGTTGCCGCCACCGCCATAATACACGTCATTGCCGCCAGTGCCGTACAGCACGTCATTGCCGCTGCCGCCGGAAATGTGATCGCCATTACCGGTGCCAACGATCTGACCATAGACGGTCGGCGCAGTTTCCACGCCGTTCACAGTTGCCATGTTAAATACCCCTTTTCAGTGAAATGACCCCACTTCAGGCAAGCCGCTCATCACACTTGTTCAGTGCAACCCCTGACTGACCTCGGTGCAAGTCATACACCATCAACTCGCCCTCCGCATGATGCGGTGCACCATCAATTAAACGAAAACGGATGCAACCTGCCAAACGCACAGGAACAAATGTACTGTTCACTAAAAACAGCCATCGGCGATTTATTAGTTTTCACCCCAATTCAATCATAAAACCGCCCCGACCGGCACAAACGTCTACTCCGCCGCCCCGTGCGAAAGGCTGCAAAATGTAGCGCCGTTTCCGACTATTTTAGCAGGCGGATAATCGGTATAAGTGCAAACACATAGGTGCTGAGGCCTTTCCCTTAAGCCGAAAGCGCTAGAAAGCCGATCGACCCCAAGACACTCGAATACCCCTCAACGCCGCCCTCCCTTTTCAGCAACCCCGGATGCCCGCTATGTCGCTCCCTCTTCACGATCATGGCCACAACACCCAGCCCGCCGAAACCCGCGCAACGCGCCTTCCCCAGCGGATTCGTCGCTCCAGCCGCGCGCGCGCGCTGCCGGTCGAAACACGCCTGGTGGACCGCATGACGGTCGAGATGCACAAATATCCCCGCGCCTTGCGCGTGGGCATTCTGTTTGGCTCGGCAACGGCCCTGTGGGCGCTGGTGGCCGCAACCGGACGCGCGATCATCGCCGCATTCTGATCTGGCCCTGGCCGATAGCCGCGCGGGCAAAGGCCTGCGCGGCCAGATAAAACCAAAACGGCCGTACTGCGTGTTTTCGCCTAAAGGCGTTTCAGCCATCATCCCGGCATCTTTCAGGCAGATGCCCATCCACCCACGGATGAAGAGGGAGAGTGGTCTTGAATCGTCGGCGAATTTCCATGTGTCTGCCCATAGCGATGGCCTGTGCCAGCATGGGCAGCCTTGCCCACGCGCAGGCGGTAGCCAGCTCCTCTACCC
>DATMUT010000559.1:0-3777 GCA_035563755.1 Novosphingobium sp. | reverse complement strand
GGCTGCTCGCTATGCTTCTATGCCGGCGGCGAGAGCTTTCCGGCCGGCAGCCGCACCATCAGCAGCACCAACCGCAATTTCGAAGGGCGGCAGGGCCCGGGCATCCGCACCCATATCGCCAGCCCCGAAACCGTGGCCGCCAGCGCGATTGCCGGCGCGATTGCCGACCCGCGCGTGATTGCTGCCAGCACGAAAGAACCGGCATGACCCCCTTCACCACCCTGTCGGGCGTGGCCGCCCCGCTCAATCCGGGCGCCCTTGCCGACAATGTCGACACCGACACCATCATCCCCAGCCGCGAGATGAAGTCGACCGGCCGCACCGGCTTTGCCGACGGCCTGTTCGCCCCCTGGCGCTATATCGAGGGGCGCACGCCCAACCCCGACTTCGTGCTGAACCGGCCTGAATACGCAGGGGTCAGCATTCTGGCGGGCGGCGCCAATTTCGGCTGCGGGTCGAGCCGCGAGCACGCCGTCTGGGCGCTGGCCGAATATGGCATCCGCGCCATCATCGCCCCCGGTTTCGCGCCCATTTTCGCGGCCAATTGCATTCGCAACGGGCTGCTGCCGCTGGTCCTGCCGCGCGCCGTGGTCGAGAGCATCGCCGGGCGCGAGGTGGCCATCGACCTTGCCGCGCAAACGCTGACCTGCGCTGGCGAAACACACAGCTTCGCCATCGAGCCCGAGCCCAAGGAAATGCTGCTCGAAGGGCTCGACGCCATCGACCTTACCCTGAAACTGCTGCCCGCGATCGACGGCTGGACCGCCGCCGACCGGGCCGCCCGGCCATGGATCTACCTATGACCTTTATCACCCTGTCCGAAGTGGGCCCGCGCGACGGGCTGCAATCGATCAAGCCGGTCATGCCGCTCGAGGCCAAGAAAGCCTGGATCGCGGCCGAGGCGGCCTGCGGCGTGAAAGAGATCGAGGTGGGCAGCTTCGTGCCGCCCAGCCTGCTGCCGCAAATGGCCGATACGCCCGAACTGGTGGCCTATGCCCGCACCATTCCCGGCCTGAATGTCGTGGCGCTGGTGCCCAATGCCAAGGGCGCGGCCCGCGCGGTCGAGGCCGGCGTGCATGGCATGAGCGCCCCCTTCTCGATGAGCGAGACGCATTCGATCCGCAACGTGCGCCGCACCCATGCGCAGATGCTGGACGAACTGCGCGCCATCGCGCAGTTGGCGCAAGAAGGCGGCGTGCATTTCGCGGTTGGCCTCTCGACCGCTTTTGGCTGCACCATCGAGGGCGCCGTGCCGCAGGACACCGTCGTGCGCCTGGCCGTTGCCAGCGTCGAGGCGGGCGCGAAGGAGCTGAGCCTGTCGGACACCACCGGCTATGCCGACCCCGCGCAGGTGCGCCGCCTGGTGCGCGCCGTGCGGGCCGAGGTGGGCGATGTGCTGACCACGCTGCACCTGCACAACACGCGCGGGCTGGGGCTGGCCAATGCGCTGGCGGGCCTCGACGAGGGGATAACCACTCTGGATGCCTCGCTCGGTGGTCTGGGCGGTTGCCCCTATGCGCCGGGTGCCTCGGGCAATCTGGTCACCGAGGACCTCGTGCTCATGCTCAACAGCATGGGTTACGAGACCGGCATCGACCTTGAAAAACTGCTCGAAGTGCGGAGCATTTTGCAGGAGGCCCTGCCCGACGAGCCGCTTTACGGCTTTACCCCGGATGCCGGCCCGATGATGGACTACAAGGAAAGGATCGCGCGTTGAGCGAGGCTGCCACTACCGATACACCGTCGCTCACCCCCACCCCGCTGCAGGGCATTCGTATCGTCGAGTTCACCCATATGGTGATGGGGCCGGCGGTTGGCCACATTCTGGCCGGCCTTGGCGCCGAGGTGATCCGCATCGAACCCATCGGCGGCGACCAGACGCGGCGCCTGCTCGGTTCGGGCTCGGGCTATTTCCCGATGTACAACCGGGGCAAGCAGTCGATCTGCCTCGATCTGAAGTCGCCCGAAGGCATTGCCGTCGCCAAGGACCTGGCTGCCGGAGCCGATATTCTGGTCGAGAATTTCCGGCCCGGCGCGCTCGACCGGCTGGGCCTGTCGTACGAAACGCTGGCGCAGGTGAACCCGCGGCTCATCTATTGCTCGGAAAAAGGCTTTCTGCCTGGCCCTTACGAGAACCGCACAGCGCTCGACGAAGTGGCGCAGATGATGGGCGGCCTTGCCTATATGACCGGCCCTCCGGGGCGCCCCTTGCGCGCCGGCTCCAGCGTGATCGACGTGACGGGCGCAATGTTCGGCGTCATCGGCATTCTGGCCGCACTCGAGGAACGGCACCGCACCGGCAAGGGCCAGAAAGTGGTGGCCAGCCTGTTCGAAACCACCGCCTATCTGGTGGGGCAGCACATGGCGCAGTTCGCCGTGACCGGAAAGCCTGCCGCGCCCATGCCGGCGCGCATCTCGGCCTGGGCCATTTACGACGTGTTCGAAACGCAGGACCTGCCGGTGTTCATCGGCGTCGTGTCCGACAGCCTGTGGGAGAAGTTCTGCGCGCTGTTCGGGTTCGACGCTTTGTGGGCGGATAAAACGATCCGCGCAAACAACCAGCGCGTGCTCTCGCGCGATCGCATCCTGCCCGAGGTGCGCGCCAAGATCGCCACCTTCACCCGCGCCGAGCTGATCGCCAAGCTTGAAGGCACCGGCATCCCCTTCTCGCCAGTGTCCAAGCCCGAGGAACTGTTCGACGATCCGCAGCTGGCCAATGGCGGGCTCGAGCCGGTGGTGCTCGACGATGGGCGCGAAACCTTCCTGCCGACCGTGCCGCTGCAGATGGATGGCAAGCGCCCCGGCAGCGAAACCCGCCTGCCCACGCCCGGCGCCGATGCGCAGGCCGTGCTGGCCGGGCTTGGCTATGACGCCGATGCTATCGCAAACCTGATTGGCAAGGGAGCAGTGGGCGCCCCCTAAGGCCCCGCTCCCCTCTTGTCGGAGCCCAACTCACCCCGGCGCGCCCCCGCGTGCCGGGGTGTTTTTTGGTGCGGGCGACAGGTGGCGCGCCGGTTGCCCGATCGCGCCACCCTCGCGCTTCAGATAGGCTTGACCGTACCCAGGAAGCAGATGCCCGAGATGGTGATCCAGTAAACATAGGCCATGCAGCGGCCATACAGGAACTCGCGCTCCAATTGCGCCTCGACGGCGACATTGGGGCCCTGCGCCAGAATGCGGAAAGCGGTGGTCCAGCGGCGCATGATCCAGCGCAGCCCCAGGCCAATGCACAGCGCAAAGCCATAGAGCGTCAGCTTGGTGCAATACCAGCGCTGCCCCTCGCCCGCCTCGAACGGCCCGTGGCCCAGCAGCGAGGAAATGCCGATGAAGAAGATCGTCGGGATGAGCAGGTACCGCACTGCCTCGTCGATCTTGGTCAGGCGGATGCCAAGGTCGCTCTCGCGGTAGATAAAGGCGCTCCAGCACAGGCCCAGCCAGCAGGCGACGAAAATCCACATGCCCACCAGGAAATTGCCGCCCCACGGCTGCAAACCATAGATGTGGCCCATGTGCAGCCCCAGCGGCAGCAGCGTGATAATGCCCGTGCGCGCCAGAATATCGATGCGATAGGCCGTTTCCATGTGGCGACGGCGCTCGTCCATGGTCAGCTTGCGGTTAAGGATGTTGAAGCTGGTCTGGAACACGCCCCATTCGCCGCCCAGCCAATAGACCATGCAGATGATGTGCACCCATCTTAATACAAGAACTTCCTGAATCACGGTTTTCCCCCTCGTGTCTTTGGATTGTGCGGTATGGCGGCGGCGGACGCGTTTGCGC